>CAYUSC010000006.1:0-16315 GCA_964447265.1 uncultured Candidatus Brevefilum sp. | reverse complement strand
GGCGGCGGGGTGATATACAGCGAAGCGACGGAGATTTTACAGGCTTTTGCAGATGCGACCGGTATCCCGGTGGGTGAAACTCAGGCAGGCAAGGGTTCCCTGCCATACAATCACCGCTTGGCCCTGGGCGCTATTGGCGCAACGGGAACGCCTGGCGCGAATATTTTGGCCCGTGAAGCTGATCTGGTCATCGGCGTCGGCACCCGTTACACTGACTTCACCACGGCATCAAAAACAGCCTTCCAGAATCCAGACGTGCAGTTCATCAACATCAATGTTGCTGAAATAGATGCCTACAAACACGCCGCCCTGCCCCTGGTGGGCGATGCAAAGGTTGTATTGGAAGAGTTGCTGGATATGCTCAGCGATTTCCAAACTTCCCGGAATTATCAGGAACGAGCCGAAGCATTCAACAAATCCTGGGATGCCGAGGTCGATCGAATTTATCATCTGGATCACAAACCTTTGCTCAGTCAAGGTGAAGTCATCGGTGTGCTTAATAATTTCTCCCAGCCAAAAGACGTGTTACTATGCGCTGCAGGCAGTTTGCCCGGGGACTTGCATAAACTCTGGCGGACGCGCGATCCCAAAGGTTACCATCTGGAGTATGGCAACTCCTGCATGGGTTACGAGGTAGCCGGCGGGCTGGGCGTCAAAATGGCCGACCCATCGCGGGAAGTTTATGTGATGGTTGGCGATGGCTCCTGGATGATGTTGTCACAGGAAATCGTAACCTCCATTCAGGAACAGGTTAAAATCACTGTGGTTCTGCTTAATAACCACGGCTTTGCCAGTATTGGCGGGCTTTCCGCCTCGCTGGGAAGCGCCGGTTTCGGCACCCGTTACCTTTTCCGCGATGAAAAAAGCGGTCAGATCGCCGGCGATTATTTGCCGATTGACTTCGCTGCCAATGCCGCCAGTCTTGGCGCACATGTGATTAAAGCTAAAACCAAAGAGGACCTTCAGGACGCGTTGAAAGCGGCCAAAGGGATTAACCGGACCACGGTGATCGTGGTGGAAACCGACCGCGAACAACGGGTTGGCGGCTACGAATCGTGGTGGGATGTCTCTGTTGCGGAAGTCTCCAATAGTGAAGACATCCAAAAGGTCCGGGAGGATTACGAAGAAAAAACCAGGAAAGAACGCTACTTCCTGAAATAGAGGAATACCCTGATCTTATTACCTTCAATATTACTGAACTGAAAGGCAGACGAAACGAGGAAATGATGACAGAACTTATTGATAACATGATTGAGCGAGCCCGCGCAGCCCAAAAGGTCATTGAATTTTGGCCCCAGGAAAAAGTGGATGAAATGTGCGCCGCGATTGGCTGGGAGACCTATAAGCAAGCCGAAGAAATTGGCAAGCTGGCGATTGAGGAAACCCAGATGGGCGTCTATGAACATAAAGTCCTCAAACATCAGAAGAAAACCCTGGGCGTTCTGCGCGATATGGACGGCGTGAAAACCACCGGTGTGATCGAAGAAGATCCCGGCAAAGGTCTGATCAAGATTGCAAAACCCGTCGGCGTCATCGGTGCGCTGACTCCGGTGACCAACTGCGAGGCTACTCTTCCCGCCAACGCATTGCCCGCCCTGAAATGCAGGAATGCCATCATTTTCGCCCCCCATCCCCACGCCAAGAAAACAGCCGCTCTCGTCACGGCAAGCCTGCGCGAAGGGCTGAGGAAAGTCGGCGCGCCATTGGATCTCATCCAAACCATTGAAGAACCGACCATCGACCTCTCAAAAGAGTTGATGAGCAAGGTCGACCTGGTGATTGCAACGGGTGGTGGCGCAATGGTCAAATCCGCCTACTCCAGCGGCACGCCTGCTTATGGCGTTGGGGCTGGCAATGCGGTGGTCATCGTTGATGAAACTGCTGACCTTCCGGCAGCCGCAGAAAAGATATTCAAAGGCAAGACCTTTGATAATGCCACTTCCTGCTCATCGGAAAACTCAGTCGTGTTACTGGCCGGCATTTATGATGAAATGATTGAGAATTTGAAAAAAGTTGGCGGTTATCTCTGCTCAGAAGAAGAGCGGGAAATGTTGAAAAAAGCCATGTGGCCGGATGGCGTCCACCTCAATAAGGTTATAGTTGCTCAACCTGTGGAAAAGATCGCCAATCTGGCTGGCCTATCCATTCCTGAGGATACCACCTTCCTGATGGTGGAGGGTAAAGAAGTCTCTGATGATGACCCTTACTGCAAGGAAAAACTCTCCCTGGTTTTGACGGTGTGGAAAACCGACACCTTTCAGGAGGCAATAGACCTGGTGTTGGGAATCACCAAACTGAACGGATCTGGCCATTCCTGCGGTATTCACACCACCAATGAAGACCATATCCTTGAACTTGGAAAGCAGGTCAATGTCAGCCGGATCATGGTGAACCAACCCCATTCCTTTGGAAACAGTGGAAATTATGACAATGGGATGCCCTTCACCCTCACCCTGGGCTGCGGTTCATGGGGCGGCAATATCACCACGGAAAATATTCATTGGAAACACTTCATGAATGTGACCTGGATTTCAAAACCCATCCCGCCAGTTGTCCCTGATCAGGAAAAGCTGTTTGGTGCCTACTGGAAGAAGTTTGGAAAATAATTTCTCCGGGATTAACCGATTTAGTAAATTCTTGGACCTTCTGAAAAAATCATTCAGAAGGTCCTTTTTTGTTGATTATATGCGGCCATTTCCAATCAATAATATGAGAGGGAAAGCAAAAATAGCCGCTGCTTTTAAGTGTGTTCTTACGGGAAGCTCGCCTTGTCTATGCGAATTTTATGAACTTTTCTCCGCTACCAGCTCTTTCAATTTCGCAATTGCATTGGAAATCTTCTTCTTTCGCCCAAAGCCAAACCAGGCAACGTCTGCCTTGCCGAGGATCTTTGCTCCCTTTTCCCAACACAACCCCTCCATGACCTCAACGGTCTGAACCGTACCCCACTTACGCGGCAGGAAATGGGTCAGCAAATAGGCTACTTTTTTCCCCTCCAGGGTGGAGACGTTTTCAAGGAAGTTAAGCATAGGCGCTGACATCCGGCCGCCATGGACCGGCGTGCCCAAAACCAGAATATCAAAGCCTGATATATCCGGTTGGTTTTTGAGCGGAACTGTGACCGCGCTCAATTGAAGGGGACCTTCCGGTTCCAATGCCATCTTGGTAATGTCTGCCCCCGAAGCACTCAAATCCGCAACAAATTGATCAACAACCTGCGCCGTATGCCCCGAATATGAATAATAGACCACGCCAATTTTCATTATTTCACCCTCACATGAATATGCAAACTCCCTCTGACAATACATATTGGGTCAAAGGGAGTATTGATTGCCTTTCAAAATTATAGCAGGTTAACCCGCGTCCGTTTTAGGCGGGAAGGCCAATTTGGCCAAACGTTCCCAGCCTGCCTTGATATCGTTCTTCTTCAACTTCCAGGTGCCAACGATCCCATAAGGGATGAACATGACAAAGACGACGTAAACGGCACCCGTGATGAAACTCGCGCTTTCACCAATGAACCGCCTCAGGGAGAAATCCAGCAGCCGGAGGACAAAGGCGCCGACGATCGCCCCGCTCAATGTTCCCACCCCACCGATCAAGACCATCAGCAAGCCGACCACCGTGAAGCTCAGATCGGCTACGCTGGGGCTGATAATCGGCTGGTAAAGAGCATGCAGTACACCCGCCAAAGAAGCCGTGAGTGAAGAAATGATCATCACGACAAATTTGAATGTAGCGGTATTGAAGCCCAGCATCTTCGCCCTAGCCTCATTTTCCCGGATCGCAACGCAGACCCTGCCGGTGGGTGAATTGACAAATCGCTTATAGAACAGGTAAATCGCCACCAGCAGAATCACTGCGATGGCATAGAAGCGCAGCCGTTCCGTCGCCGGATTCATGAATTCCGGGACAATGACGCCCTGCAAGCCCACATCCGCTCCGGTTAATTTAACCATGTCACTGGAAACCACGATGATGTGGACCATGGACGCGATGCCGAGGCTGACCAGAGTAAAAGTGACACCTTTGACCCGGTTCAGGACCAGGCTGAACAGGATAGCCTGAATGACCGCCGCAAGGATCACCAACAACATCACCGCCCAGAAAGGCAGCGAGGTCAATTTCAACGCGATTCCCGTGGTATAGGCCGCCACGGCAAAGAACATCGCATGTCCAAAGGAGAGCAGTCCGGTCACACCAAACAGCAGATCATAACTCAGCGCGAACAGGGCATAAATGAAAATCTCAATGCCCAGTCCTTCAATGAACTTGGAAATACTGCCCTCATTGGACCAAACCATCCCCAGGGAAGAGCCTTCAAAAAGGCCGATAACAAATGGCAGGGCCAGCATGACAAAAAGGAAGATCAGGGCCGAACCATGTCTGCGTATAAATGAAGCTTTGACGTTTTTCATAGCTATTCCTTCTTCCCCAACAGTCCACCAGGCAGGATCAGCAAAACGATCACCATCAATAAGACCGTGGATGCCGGGATGATGGGTGGTGACGGTTTAAAGAGGATATCGGTGAATGGGATCGGTATTCCAATCTGGCCGTATTTGATCAGGAATTGCTGGATCACGCCAACCAGAAGCGAACCCAGAGCTGCCCCGGGGAAACTGGTCAGCCCACCGATTGCCAGAGCGATAAGAGCGTACAGCAACAGCCGTTCACCCATCGCCGAAGAAAGGCCTACCGATGGCGCCGAGAGCACGCCGCCAAAAGCCGCCAACCCCACACCTAATGAGAAGACCAGGGTGAAGACCCGGCGGACGTTGATCCCGAGTGCTTCCACCATTTCACGGTCCTGGACGCCGGCCCGGATGATCATCCCGATCCGGGTGCGCTTCAACAGGATCCAGACCCCAATCAGGACCAGAATGCCCACAATCGGAATAAATATTTCATCATAAACCCGGACACGCCCACCCAGAATCAATACCGTTGAGCAGTGATTCTCCAGCCAGCCGGATAGGCTGGTGGCGGGGCAAGCGTCGCCTACGCCTTTAAACAATGCAGGTTTTGGGAAGACAAATTCCGGCCGCCCCCAAATCGCTTGCACGATCTCAATGCCGATGGTTCCCAGGCCAATCGTGAGCATCAACTGATAGATCGGGCGGCTGTAAAGAGGCCTGATCAACGTGCTTTCCAAGAGGGCACCCAGCCCAAAGCCGCTTAAGACCGCCACGATAATGGAGATCACGAACAACCAGTTGGTGTTCATCGAAGCGAGGAAATTCGTAAGGGGTGCATTGAAAGCCAGGGTCAAACCAGCGATCAGGGTAAGCCCAGCAAAGGCTATGAAATTCTTCCAGGAGAGGTTGGTGATGACATTCTCACGCTTCTGAAGCATGGAAAGGCCAAAAGCAACCATCGAACTGGATAGCAGCAAACCGATAAGGAATACAAATGGCGAAACAGCTCCAAAAACAGCTTCCACCGTTGCCACGCGCATCCCCGAATCAGCCATGAATGCGTAGGTGATCGGGCTATCCGAATAGTTATCGAGGTTCCAAAATGCAATGGGATACTTTGACAACACGAACACGGTCAGGATAATTCCAATGATGACCAATCCCCAGGCGAGTATCCTGAACCATTTTTGCGCCAGTTTGATCCGTTTTGCCAGGAACGCCCATAAGGCTTTCAGCGCAAACCCAGCGAGGATGACCAAAACCGGTGTGACCAGATCGATAAATGTATCCGGCCGGACATAAACCGTCCAGCCGATATATGCTCCGATCATATACAAGGTGCCCTGGGCCAGGTTTAAAACGTCCAGCAAACCAAAGATCAGAGAAAAGCCGGAGGCAACCAGAAACGTCACCGATCCTGTCGAAAGGCTACGCAGGGAGGTGATGACGAAATCCTGCGAATCCATACCTCTCGCTGCCAGGAAGAGCATCAAACCGATGAAGAAAAGGATGGTGATGGTTTTGTAATTCTTCTTAAGAAAAGTGTTCATAGTCTGTCCTATGCTGCCCCCAGATACCGTTGGATCATCGCTTTGTCCTTTTCCAGGTCTTTCATCCGGCCGGCTTCGACGGACTGACCTTCTTCAATAATCACAAAGTACTCCGCCAGCTTGCTCGCGACCAGAAAATTCTGTTCGACCAGCAGGACTGTGCTGTCTTTGGATAACTTCTGGATGACATCGATCATATGCTCGATGATCACCGGAGCCAAACCTTCACTCGGCTCGTCAATCAGCAATAATTGGTTATCCGCCACCAAAGCCCGGGCAATCGCCAGCATCTGCTGCTGGCCGCCGGAAAGACTCGTACCCCTGATCGAAAGAAATTGCTCCAAATCCGGGAAGGTTTCAAACAGGAACTTCCTTTTCCGGTCATATTCACCCTTTTCCCGTTCGGCGATTTTGAGGTTCTCCTCAACAGAAAGTTCGCTAAAAATTGCGCGGTGTTCCGGCACAAAACCAATCCCCAGAGATGCAATATCATAAGGCGGCATCCCATTCACTTCCCGACCGTTATAGATGACCTGACCGCCCCGAACTGATGTTAATCCCAGGATCGATTTCAAGGTGGTTGTCTTCCCTGCCCCATTTCTACCCAATAAAACAGTGATGGAACCCCGGGGAACAACAAAATCAACACCCTGGAGGATGTGATATTGTTTGATATAAGCTTGCAGGTTGCGGACTTCTAATATATTTTCCATAAGATCCTCAATTAACGGCCAACGACGGAACTGCGAAGTGATTAAACGTCAAGTTCATAGAGGCCTCCAAGATAAGCCGTCTGAACTTCTTTATTAGAAGCAATCTCAGACGGGCTTCCTTCTGCCAGAACCTGGCCCAGGTGCATCACCGTGATCTTGTCGGAAATGCTCATGACCACATTCATATTATGCTCAACCAAAACGACCGTCTTTTCACCCGAAAGCTGAATCTCCTGAATCAGAGCAATCAATTCGGGCACCTGTTCAGCCGCCATCCCGGCCGTCGGCTCATCCAGCAAAAGGACCTCCGGGTCCGGCGCAAGGATCATGCCCAATTCAAGCTTTCGCTGATCGCCATGCGGGAGCGTGCGGGCCAATAACATCGCCTGACTTTGCAAACCTACCCTTTGGATCACTTCCTGCGTTCGCCGTTCACAATCCGCCAGCTTGGAAACATCATCAACAATCCTGAAATTTCCGGGCTCCATCGCCTGTGAAGCGAGACGAATATTTTCATAAACCGTCAGGTTGGGAAAAATATTCGTGATTTGGAAGGAGCGCCCGATCCCGAGATGGATCATCTTGTGGACGGGTTGTTGAGTCAGGTCCATGCCTTTATAAAACACCTTACCTGCTGTGGGTTTAAGCGTGCCGCTCAGGAGGTTGAACAAGGTGGTTTTTCCGGCCCCATTTGGGCCGATGATGGCATGGAGAGAATTTTTCTTGATCTTTATGCTGACATCTTTAACGGCAGCCAGTGAGCCAAAATTCTTACTCAAATGCTGGGTTTCAATTGCAATTTCATCTGCCATGTTATTGTCTCGCCTTTTAGTGATAATTATTAAAAGATAATGACTACTATCATAATGTAAGTTTGTCCCTAAAGGCAGATGCCTTTAGGGACAAATTATTAATTTGGGTCAGTTTTACTCGCCTGACAGGCTCCCAACGGGGAGGTCACCACAGCGGCTGACATAATCGCCGGTGAGCAAGCAGGGGGGTTCGGGGCGGGTGGTGCCCACATAGGAATAGAAATTGAAGGTAGGATCGGTCAGGTTTTCCAGAGTCAGGATGTACATATCCTGAATGGCAACATGGTCCTCGGCCCGGATTTCGATCAGGCCCTTGGGGCCTTCGAAGGACATACCTTCCATGGCAGCAACCAGTGCGGCGCCATCGGTGTCACCATTGGTGGCCTTGAGGGCTTCCACGACCATGATGGCAGCGTTCATGGAATCGGCATCGAACAGGTCAGGATAGACGCCATAGCGGGTGGAGAGGGTCTCAACGAGGAAATCATTGATGGCATTGTCCGGGGCGGAATAGTGATAGAGAATGCCGGCGGTGGTGCCAACGGCGTTGCTGTAGAACACGGGCATCAGAATGTTATCAATAAAGGTTGTGCCCAGCACTTTGGTTTCATTGACGCCCTGATCCGAGGCGGCCTGGACTAACGGAATGAAGCCGGAGCCGGCCCAGGTTACGATGTAAGCTTCAGCGGTGGTGTCAGCAATCTGTTCCATGTAGGGGGTGAAGTCGGTCGTGTCGGCGGGTGCATAAATGTCATCAGCCACGAATTCGCCGCCCTGCAGGGTGCAGGCATCACGGAAAGCATCAGCGGAGCCTTTACCGAAGGTGTTGTCAATGGCGATCTGGACGAAGGTCGAGTAATTCTCGGTCAACGCGGAGCATTCATTGATGGCATCCTGGTAGTTATTGCGGCTGGTGCGGAAGGTGTATTCATTGAAGTCCTTACCGGTGATGTCATTGGCAGCAGCAGGTGCAACGATCAAGGGAATCTGGTTGTCGTATGCAATTTCCTGGAGGGTCGCCGTGCATGATGAGGATGTTGAACCAACGAGGATCTCAACGCCGATAACATCGATCAGTTCATTCGCAACAGCTGTCGTGTTCTCAGGAAGGCCGCCGTCATCACGAACGTAGACCTGGATCTCACGGCCATCGAGCATGAAGGTGTTTTCCTGGGTGGCAGCGAAATCAAAGACATCGCCTGCGGAACCAGCGGCACCCGTGGCATATTCCATCCCGACCATGAATGAACGGGGGATCATAACGCCATAGATCGCTAATGCGCCGGTCAGGTCAGCAATCACGCCAACTTTGACGGGTTCTAGAACAACCTCAGTCTCTTCAATTACCGGTGCTTCGGTAACGACTGCGGTTTCTTCCACTGCGGGTTCGGTGGTCTCGACAACGGGGGTTGTGCAGGCCGACAGAACCATGGGAATGATGACCAAAATGGCCAATACGGTTAAACTAGCTTTTTTCATCCTTTTTACTCCTTCTAATAGGTTAGAAAATAGGTGTTTTGCTTGGTTCTAAATATCGAATCGAGGATAGAACACCTCCTTATTTTGAGTTTTTCAAAACAAAACCCAGCAGCAGTGTGTTCAACACCGCCGGCTTTTCCAGGCAGAGCGCATGTCCCGAACCGGGGACCATGACAAACTCACTGCCAGGGATCTGGGCAGCAATAATCTCGGCATATTCACGCCCTTTGATCAAGTCTTCCTCACCTGCGATGACCAGTGTGGGCGCTTTGATCTCGCTCAATTGGTCCGTCAGGTTCAGGGCGTAAAAAGACTTCATTAATCGGACCAGGGCATCCATATCCAGTTCGGCATAGCGATCAACCGAAGCGTCAATGAACGCCTGATTGGCTTCTATCCAATCCTCCGCAAAATTCATGTGATAGGACGTTTTCAGCAGCCATTCTGCGTCATGCTTTTCAGCGGCCATCAACCAGGGCATGGTTTGCGCCCGCAGCAGGGGATGGATTTCGCTGACGCCGTCAATCACGACCAGCGATTGAGTCTTCTCAGGATACTGAATGGCAAATGTCATGCTGACTTCCGCGCCGTATGAAATTCCGGCGATATGGGCCTTCTTTATACCAAGCACATCCAGCAATCCAGCCAGGTCATCGGCGTGTTGGGACATTGAATAGTCATCTTCGGGGTGGTCCGATTGCCACATCCCGCGGCAATCATAGAGCAGAACCCGCAGATGGGGGCTGAGCGCCGCCTTTTGGAAAGCCCAGCTAGCCGTACTCATCATCACGCCATTGGAAAGAACCAACACCGGGGCATCTTCCGGCCCGGAAAGCTCGTAATAAAGTTCAATCCCATTCACACCAATTTTCGGCACGTCAGTCCCTTTCGATCAGGCAGGTTTGAAAGCCAAATAGGTCTTTTGGACGCCATCCTCATCCCGCTGGATGGTAGTCATCGCCAGCTTTGTCCCAATCTCGATCGCTTCCGGGTGCAACAGGTCTACGTCCAGAATCTGAGCGGAGATCCGGGGACCTTCCACCAATTCGACAATTCCCACGCAATAGGGATTCTTCCCATCATATCCCGCTTTGGCCATCTTGACCGGAGGAACGCTGATGACGGTATATGCAACCAATTTACCCTTACCGGAGAAGGTCTCAACCTCAATATTATGGGAATGGCAAACCGGGCAAATCTCCCGCTGGGGGATCGAAATTTCACCGCACTCCAGACACTTTGAGCCGATCAACTCACCGGTTTCCAGGGCACGGAAGAATTCTTTGTTGACTAATGCAAATTCACTCATCTCAGTCCCTCCGCTCATAGATATTGACGACGCAGGTTTGCCCGGAGCCGCCGACATTATGGGTCAGGCCAATTTTCGGGTTAGTTGTGAGCTGTCGCTCACCGGCAATCCCGTGCAGTTGTTTCCAAACCTCAACCACCTGGGCCACACCGGAAGCACCCACCGGGTGCCCCTTGGCCTTCAGACCACCGGAAGTATTGATCGGGTGCTCGCCATCACGGGCTGTCTTGCCCTCCATCGCAGCTTTCCAACCTTCGCCGCGGGGGAAGAAACCCAAATCCTCACTGGCCATGATCTCGGCAATCGTGAAGCAGTCATGGACTTCGGCCAGGTCAATATCATTCGGGGTCAATCCGGCCATTTCGTAAGCCTGCTTGCCGGCCTTTTCGGCGGCCGGGATGCCCGAGAGGGTCTCCCGCTCCGGCAGTGCGCCATCACTGGCCTGCCCGCTGCCGATCAGGTAAATCGGTGAATCACTGAACTGCTTGGCGATATCTTCCGAGACCAGCAAAATCATCGCCGCGCCATCAGATACCGGCGAGCAATCAAAGAGAGTCATTGGCCAGGCGATGTTGGGATTGCCTTTTGGATCCTGGAGGAACTCGAGATCGGTTTTCCAGGTGGGTTCGGGGCGGCCTTTTTCCACCGCGCGAGCCCTCTTGGCTTCTCTGATCTGTTCGATAGTTTGATCAAACTGCGCCTTGTCATTCAAAGCGCCGTTCTTGTGATTCTTGATTGCCACATCAAAGAAGGCGTTCCGGTCCGCGCCGTATTCGTGCATATACGCGGTCGCCATCGCAGCATAGAACCCGGGGAAGGTGAAACCGGCCGGGATTTCAAACTGGGTATCGGCAGCGGTAGCCAAAGCCTCGGTGACCTCAGCGATCTGCAGGTCCGTCATCTTTTCCAGGCCGCCCACCAGCACGACATCATATTCTCCGGAAGCGATTGCCAGGGCTGCCTGGCGGATCGCCACCGCACCACTGGCGCAAGCGTCTTCCAGCCGGATCGCGCTGATCGGAGCAAGCCCCAGCCAACTGGCCAGAATGGGTGCAAAGTGGGCCTGCTTTTCGAACTGGTCACTGCTGAAATTCCCAAGATAGAAAGCTTCGATCTTCTTCGCATCCAAAGGTTTATCCATGCTCTTCTTCAGATCCTTGAAGGCTTCCACTACCAGATCACGGGAGGTCTTATCGGGAAAAGCCCCGAACTTGCTCATGCCGGCGCCGACAACTGCAACGCCTCTGGACCATTTTGATTTACTCATTCAATCCTCTTTATCCCAACTTAGGCTTTGATGTAAACCCGGGCTTCGGAAAGGTCTGCCGGGCGGTCCTGTCCGGGACCGGCTGCCAACGCCATCTTCAACTCAGGGCCTTCAATTGCATATAATCCTTTGAACTCACCGATCATGCCAAGGGTGTGTTCATTTTGCTGCAAGGTGATCTGGCCGCCCTCGGTCACATAGGTGCCGCCGGAGGTGATCCCCATTGGTTCGTATTGAGCCTCGAAACTGCCATCCTCACGAAATTCGAACCAGAGCCCGGCAAAAGGTTGGCCTTCTTTTTGCGTCCACCTACCCATCAGGTCACTCATGTAAACCTCCCACAAAGAAGCGTGTTTTCGGGACAATCCCCAACCGGTCGGCCTCATCCCGGATCCAATCGCGGAAATTGGGATGAGCAACTCTGATCAGCGCTTCCATCCGGTCCTGAACCGAGCGGCCGCGCAGTTCCGCAACGCCAAATTCGGTGATGATCGTATCCACATCCTGACTGGGAACGGTCACGCCGGCGCCGGGAGCCAGGGTCGGGACGATTGTGGAAATGCTGCCGTTCTTGGCCGTGGAGCGCAGGGCAATGATACCGCGCCCGCCTTCCGACATCTGCGCGCCGCGGTGGGTATCCAGCTGGCCGCCGGTCCCGCTGAATTGACGGGTGCCGATGCTCTGCGAGCAAACCTGACCAATGATATCGACCTGGAGCGCGGTGTTGACGCTGATCATCTTGTTGTTCCTGGCGATCACATAAGGGTCATTGGTATAACGCCCCCGGTACATTTCAACATCCGGGTTATGGTCGAGGAAATCGTAGAGCTTCCTGGTGCCCAGGGCGAAAGCGCCGACCATCTTGCCGGGATGGAGCGTCTTCTTGGCATTGGTGACCACGCCCGCCTCAACCAGGTCCACGAAGCCATCCACGATCATCTCGGTGTGTACACCGAGGTCCTTGCGTTCCATAATGAAAGCGGTGATCGCATTCGGAATGCCGCCGATCCCCAATTGGATCGTTGAGCCGTCTTCGATCAGGTCAGCAATGAAGCCGCCGATCTGCTGTTCCGTCTCGGTTGGGGCAACCACGGGCAGCTCCACCAGCGGAACGTTGTTCTCCACCAGGTAATCAACCTCAGAGACATGGACTAACGTGTCGCCATTGGTCCAGGGCAGGTTTTCATTCACCTCGAGGATTTTCAGGTCCGCCGCTTCCAACAGGTCCTTTTGGACGATCAGCCCCAGCGAAAGGGACATATACCCTTCCTCATTGGGCGGTGTGGCCGTCCCCATGAAGACATCCAGGTGGCCGCCGGTCGCATAGAGCTTATCGGTGGCTGCCCGGTGCAGGTTGTTGGGAATATACGAAGCGCGCCCTTCCGGGTGCACCTGGCGATCAGTGGCGCTGTAGAACCAGTTCTCATTGAAGATATGGCCGCCCATTTCCGGTTTGGTGAAGATCTCGTAAGGCCGCATGGGCAGGCAGGTCCAATAATGAACGTCTTCCAACTCTTCGGCATAATTCACCATGGCTTGCATAAGACCGACCGGCTCAGAGCCTGCAATGCCTACCCCAATTGTCTGGTGTGGCTTGACCAGCCGAACGGCTTCGTCAGCCGTCAGGTATTTCTCAATAAATCGCTTGGTGGTTGGCATACGAATATTTCTCCAGTTCTTAAGGCATTCGGATGGCGACACCGGCCTGGTTATAACCCACACCGGAACCGATAAAGACAACCAGATCGCCGGATTTGATCTTGCCCAGTTTACGGGCGTCATCAAAAGCCATCGGCAGACAAGCGGAGCCGGTATAGCCCCATTTATCCATGATCCAGTGGGCTTTCTCAATCGGCAGACCGAGTTCTTCCATCACCAGCTTGATGCTGTTGAGACGAACCTGGGTGAAGATCACAAAATCAATGTCGGCGATCTCAAAACCGCCATTTTTGGCCACTTCACGCACTCGCTGCGGCCAGCCTACATTATTAACCTCGGGCGGGAAGGCCGTGATCAGACGCACCTGGCTCTTGCCGCTCTTCACGTTCTCAACCGTGGCGGGTTCTGCCGTGCCGCCGGCATAAATGCCCCAGTGCTTGTAATAGGCGCCATCGGCAAAGAAGGTGGAGGAAATGAAACCGGGCTTGTCACTGGGAGCCAGAACGGCAGCCCCAGCACCATCGCCATAGAAGAAGGCCATCACGTCATGCTTGTAATCGGCCAGTTTGTGCATCATATAAGCGCCGATCACCAGAACGTATTTCAGGTTCGGGTTGGCCGCGATCAGGCCGGAAGCCAAAGCAAGCCCCGTGGGAAAGCTGGCGCAGGCGCAGCCCACATCGAAGGTGCCTGCGTTCTTGGCGCCCAGTTTTTCCTGCACCACCACGGAGGTGGCAGGGGTGATGTAATCTGGTGAGTCCGTGCCAAGAATGATCAGATCGACATCTTCGGGCTTGATCCCGGCATCATCCAGAGCAGCCTTAGCAGCTTCAACGGCCAGGTCCGAAGTGGCCCAATCTTCATCCGCATAAAAGCGGGTCTTGATACTTGAGCTTTCCTCAAACTTGCCGACCACATCCGCCAGTTTGGGGCTGACCTCGCCCATCCATTCGGCGAAGTTTGCGTTAGTGATTTCGTTCTGCGGGACGTAACGACCGGTACCGATAATATTGGCATATCGTTCCATCTAATACCTCGTTTCTAATAAATGAATGATGATGTTCGCTGCGATGTTGAATTAGCTGCCCAGCACCATACCGCCGTCAATGCTGATGGCTGTGCCGCTGATGTAGGCTGCCTCGTCGCTGGCCAGCCAGCAATAGAGGTTGGCGACATCTTCCGGTTTGCCCATCCGGCCCAGTGGCGTCTTGGCGGCCAAACCTTCGAGGATCTTCTCGGGCATCTTCTGGACCATCTCGGTCAGGATGAAACCGGGGCATACCGCGTTCACACGGATATTATAGCGGCCCAGCTCACGTGACCAGGTTTTGGTCATGCCGATCACACCGAACTTGGTGGCGGCATAGTTGGTCTGGCCGAAGTTGCCATAGAGGCCCACGATGGAGGAAGCGTTGAGGATCACCCCGCCGCCCTGTTTGATCATCTGGGGCGTGACAGCCTGAGCGCAGTTGAAAACGCCCTTGAGGTTCACTTTGATCACCAGGTCGAAAGCATCTTCCGACATCTGGCTGACCACTTCCCCGTCCTTATATTTAACAAAAAGACCGTCCCGAGTGATCCCGGCGTTATTGACCAGCACATCGACCCGGCCGAAATTGTCAACAACATCGTCAACCCACTCCTGGACGGCTTCCCGATTGGTCACATCGACTTTGTAGAAAACCGCACCGTTGCCAAGCTCCTTGGCAAGGGCTTCGCCGGCTTCGGGGTCCACATCGCAAAGCACAACCTTCGCGCCTTCGTTAGCGAATTTAATTGCGGTGGCCTTACCAATCCCCGCGGCACCACCCGTGATCAGACACACTTTGTCCTTTAAACGCATTGAGATTCTCCTGTTTGGTATAAAATTGTTATCCATTGCGCGGAAAAATTTTCGCAAGGGGCTCTCTTCCAACCAAAGTATAGCAAGATCAGATTACAAAACGGTAACGGGGCGGTAACAAAGAGGAGGGAATTTTGGGAATTGGTATTAGGAATTAGGGGTTAGGGAAAAGGAATTAGGGGAGAAAATTCGGAGATGATGTACAATAGGGAAAATGGAGGGTTGATGAACAGACAGGCCATAAAGTTATTCATAATAACATTGCTGCTCACTCTAGTCTTTCTTTCATCCTGCACCGGGGAAATCCAGCCGCAAACCGCAACTGAAACGACCGAGCCAATGAACACTGAGACCATCGCGCCAACAGTCACCAGCACCAAGCGGCCAACCCAAGCCCCGACCGCCACGCCAATTGTCTTTCCAACCTATGAACCGGTCACTCAGGATGAAATGGTCGCCTGGTTGGATGAGAAATTATCACAACCCGAATGTGATCTACCTTGTTTATGGGGAATCACCCCAGGTGAAACAACTGTTCAAGAAGCTTATCAGATCGTTGCACCGTATGCCACAGATATTACTACTTTTGAGTCTAATACAGGCAGCAACACATCTGGATTTCTGTTTTATTTTTCCATACTTCCATATTCCCCTGGGGATCCTTTGTACGATTTTAGCTTTAATTTTATTGAAGATGAAATTGTTTATTTGGAAATGTCAGATCTACGAAATTATTCAAATTACTCAATCCAGAATATCCTAGCACAATATGGACCTCCAGAAGAAATTTGGATGGAAGCGTGGAGCCGAGATCCGACTTGGGATAATAGGCAAAGATATTCAACTTTTTTACTTTATTATCCCAGCCAACAATTTTCACTTGAATATTTTGAGGGCCCGGATGGTCAAATTATTACTGAGGATTCAGTTATATCCTGCTTTACTAGGGCAGGTAGATTAGTAACTTGGGTTGCAAATAATGCAGATGAAATCAAAAATGACTACCATGAAAGATATTTTTTTCGTGAGATTGGGCCTTTTCTCCAATTGGAAGATGTGACAGGTATGAGTCCAGATGAGTTCTATGGAACCTTTATCAATACCATCGGGGAAGTCTGCATTGAAACACCACTGGATACCTGGCTTTATGAAAAGAGCGGGGAATTTGACTAAGTTGGGCTTGAGATAATAAAAGTATTCTCACCCCTCCCCGATCAGCCCCTCATACAGCTCCACCGTCGCAGGTGAGACATCGCCCTCCATCT
>CAYUSC010000005.1:12265-44183 GCA_964447265.1 uncultured Candidatus Brevefilum sp. | reverse complement strand
GCATTGGCGATTTCCGGTAAAACTGGAATTCCTTAAGAAATCTCCAGACCATTTGATATGTTAGAATTACTATTATTCGTAAAAAAACCTTATCCCTGCCTCTTATCTGTTGAAAAATCCAATATAAACCTTTCTATTACCAAAAGCGAGGTCCAATGACAGCTCCATCCTTTGGAAATTGTATTTTGATCACAGGTGATTTAACGCTCGATTGGCATATCCTCAATCGAGCCCAAAGCCAGGGGGAGAGCATCGGTTGGAACAGGAAATTATGGACCAGGGCCTGCTCTCAGATCGGCGGGGCAGGTCTGCTGGCTGAATTGATCGAAAAAACCACAGCCCTGGAACCGCAACCAGAATCCGCACAGTTCATTACGCCGGATTTTCCCAATAAAACCTTCCATCCCTGTCAGGATCAATTTCATAATTCCTACGCTCTTTGGTCCTTGTTTGACGAAGGGAAGCAATCCGCCTGGCGTGTGGAACAATTTCTCGGGCTGGATCCGGTCAAAAAGTATGGACAAAACGGCATCAACCCCTTCCCCATCGCGACCGCGGAAACGCCAAATATCGTTGTCATTGACGATGCAAATCTAGGCTTTCGGGATCATCCCGAGTTTTGGCCGGAAGCGATCGCTGAGGGCGCAAATCCGGACTGGATCATCTATAAAATGGCTTGCCCGGTGGCGCAAGGCTCGCTCTGGGAACATTTACGCGATCACTTCGCTGATAAATTGATCGTTGTCATTCCCGTTCAGGACCTCCGGCAAAGCGAGGTCCACATCAGCCAGGGGCTTTCCTGGGAGCGGACCGCCCAGGACATCGTTTGGGAATTGGTCTATAACCCGGCCATCAATGGCTTGGGTTCCTGCTCAGATGTTATCATCTCATTTGACACCGCCGGTGCAGTCCACCTGACCCGGCGCAAAGCAGGCACACTGGTTCCCGCCCCTGAAGGCGTTCTGTATTTCGACCCGGAGAACATTGAAGGCAGTTGGCGGGAGATGCATCCCGGCGCGGTCATCGGCTATACGACCTGTCTGACCAGCAGCCTGACCTATCAGCTTATCAAAGCCCCCGGCGACCCTGACCTTTCTCAGGGGATTCAATCCGGCCTTTCAGCCATCCGACTCCTGCATCAGGATGGTTATCTACTCAATCAGGACGTTCCGGAACAGCTTCAATTCCCCCTGGATTCCGTCGCTAAAAGGATCGCCGAACCGGTCCAGCCTTTTGCCAAGGTCCATATTCAGAACCCGGTCTTCGCCTATAACCAAAACGGTTCGGAACAAAGTGACGACGGGCGCAAGGGTTGGTGGACAATCCTCGAAGATCAATATCTTGATAACCTCCACCAGATTGCCGAGAAGATCGTCCTGAACGGCATCAAACCGACCCTAAAAAATATTCCCCTGGGCAAATTTGGGCATCTCCTCTCCGTGGACCGACAGGAAATTGAGAGCTTCCGCAGCATCCATAACCTGGCAAGCGAATACCTGAAGAAGGATAATCAAAAGAAGCCGCTTTCCATCGCCGTCTTTGGCGCACCGGGATCAGGTAAATCTTTTGGGATCACCCAGGTCGCCCAAACGTTAGCCCCCGGCAAGGTGGAAGTGCTCGAGTTCAACATGTCCCAATTCGCCGGCCCGGATGAGATCATTGACGCACTTCATCTGGTACGCGATGCCGTCCTTTCCGGGAAGATACCGCTTGTTTTCTGGGACGAATTCGATACGCCGCTCAATAATCAGCCGCTGGGATGGCTGCGCTTCTTCCTCTCCCCGATGCAGGACGGTTCGTTCCGTCAGGGACAGATCGTCCACCCAATCGGCCGAGCCATTTTCGTTTTCGCCGGCGGTACCAGCCACCGGATTGATGAATTTGGCGCAAACCTGGATGAAAAAGCCTATCGCGCCGCCAAGGTACCCGACTTTGTCAGCCGGTTAAAGGGCTTTGTGAACATCATGGGGCCGAACCCGCCTGAGGATAGGACTGAATCAGACCCCTATTACATCATCCGCCGGGCCATCCTGCTGCGGTCACTGCTTGAACGATCCGCCTCGCAATTGTTCAACGGGAATAAGGTGCTCAATATCGATGGCGGTGTGCTGAAAGCCTTCCTCGAAGTGGAACGCTATAAACACGGCATCCGCTCAATCGAATCGATCATCACAATGAGTTCGCTCAGCGGAAAGCACTCCTATGAGAGGTCCTGCCTGCCCGCCAACGACCAATTAAATCTGCATGTCGATTCAGTCGAATTTCTCTCCCTCGTGCAGACCATGAAACTTCAGGGTGAGCTGCTTGAAAAACTCGCCCGAGCTAACCACATCATCTACCAGCGGATGATGACCGGCAAATCCACGGGCTCCGAACAGGACAGCAGCTTAAAGAAATGGGACGGACTGCCGGAGGACGAAAAGGAACAAAACCGGGACGCCATCAAGGATATTCCCAATAAATTGGCAGCGATTGGGTATGTGATGATCCCCTCCCGAAGCAACCAGCCTGTGTTCCACTTTCCCCAGGAAGATCAGGATGCGATTGCATTGGCGAAGATCGAACACGATCGCTGGTGGAACGCCAAGGTGAAAGCAGGATGGAAAGTCGGGTCTGTCACCGATAAAACCAATAAAATCCATGCTTCGATGGTCCCCTGGGAGCAGCTCTCACAGGGCGAGAAGGACAAGGATATTGAATTCATTCGGGCTATCCCGGAAATTCTGGCCGAAGCCGGCTATACCATGATCAAAGTTAAGTAAAACGAGGTTGATAAATCTTGATCCGGATTGGCGTAACAGGGCACCGTATCCTGACGGAAATCGAAAAGCTGGAGCAAGGGATTGATATCGGTTTTAGCCGGATTGAACGAAGCTTCCCAGGACCGTTCACACTCATTTCCTCGTTAGCCGAAGGCGCAGATCAACTGGTCGCCCAGCGCGCCTTAGACCGGTGGCATGATTGCCAATTGATAGTTCCATTGCCCCTGCCGATCTCTGCTTACCAGGCCAATTTCACCACCCCGGAATCCCTGGCAAATTTTAATCACCTGATTTCAACCGCGAATGAAATCCTCCCCCCGCCGCAGACCGATGACCTCCCGAAAGCGTACCTGCTCACCGGGCAGTCAATGCTGGAGAGGATTGACATTCTGATCGCAGTCTGGGATGGACAACCCGCCCAGGGTATTGGCGGCACCGGTAACCTCGTCGAACTGGCCAGACGGATAGGAATCCCTCTGGTTTGGGTCCATGCCGGGAACCGACAGCCAGGTACCGAAATACCCACCAGCCTGGGCGCAGAGCAGGGCCAGGTCAGCTTTGAAGGCATTTAAATGCGTTATCCGCAGCGCTGACAGCGTTTGAACCAACAGCTAACAACAACGATTCATTTGGAGAGTTCACATATGGCGCATGATGTTTTTATCAGTTATTCCCACACTGATCAGGCCGTCGCCAACGCGATTGTGGCCGGGCTTGAGAGCGAAGGTATCCGCTGCTGGATCGCCCCGCGTGACGTCACCCCCGGGCAAACCTGGGGAGAGGCAATTGTCAACGCCATTGAACATTCAAAAGTCATGGTGATGGTGCTCTCCGATAATTCCAACCGTTCCCGCCAGGTCCTTCGGGAAGTGGAACGGGCAACCGCCAAGGAAGTGATCATCATCCCCTTCCGGATTGAGAACATCGACCCCTCCGGTGCGATGGCCTATTTCATCTCCACCGAACATTGGCTGGATGCGCTTACGCCCCCGTTGGAAAACCATATCCAGAAACTCGTCCGAACCGTCAAAGCCTTTCTCGCCGGCGAACAGTCTCCTGACATACCTTTTCAATCAAAACGGAAGAAGAAAAAATGGCTGCCCTACCTGATCGGGACGACTGCGATCCTGGCGCTTGCCATCATAGGAACACTGTTGTTTAATGCGCTCAATCCTGCCAAGGATCCTTCGGCAAATAATCCCATCAACAATCCCACCACAACAGTCGATGCAGCGGTGGAACCCACACCCACCGAAGCCTCAGCCTTTGAAATGGTGGGCGAATATCGGACATCGCACGCAGCAGAAGGTTTGTTCATTGAGGGCAATACCCTCTACCTGGCAAACGGTGCGGACAACCTGATGCGGATAAATATCAGCGATCCCGCCAACCCGATGCCGATGGATGTTAGCAACGCTTATGGCGCTGTTGCAGTTGCCGTGGAAGACGGTGTCGCTTATGTCATCACCGGTGATGACACAAAGGAATTCCTGGTAATTGACTTCAACAATGACACGTCCTTCTCCTATTCCAGTCAGGACACTGATATACCCTGGAATTACTATCACGTGGCCGTTCAGGACAAGTTGGTGCATCTTACCGGCCATAATTACTGGGGGATTATTGACCTGTCGGATCCCGGCAACGCCAATGAACTTTGGAGTTGGGAGCCGGCCTCCAATTCCGGCGTAACCTGCATGGTTATGTTGGATGGCAACATTGCCTATATCGGCGGCGGCTGGACCGGGCTGCACGTTTTTGATATCAGCGATCCAAGCAAACCCGAGGTTCTCGGCGGCTATGACACGCCCAACTGGATTGTGGGCATGTCCCTCTCCGGCGACACCCTTTTCCTGTCTCTCGGCGATAGCGGCTTGATGGCGCTGGACGTGTCGGACCCCAGCAGACCCATCCTGCTGGATACCCTGGATACAGATAGTTATGTCATGGAGTCTTCGGCAACTGAAAATATTGTCTATGTGACCTACAACTCGATGGATGGCTATGAAGTCACAGAGAGCGGCATCTACGCTGTGGATTTCACCGACTCATCCAACCTGGAAATCATCGCCACCTACACCGGGCTGCACAAAGCCTCTGATATTCAGGTTTGGGGAGATGCCATCTTTGTCACGGATAGCCCCTGGGGACTTGCCGTGCTTGAATTTGTTCAAACGGATTGACCTATCGACCCTCGCAGAAAGCAAATCAGTAATCTGCAATATTGGCCGATAGCCTGACGACTAACCATCGCGAGAGGTGGAGTATGGCATCTTTGGGTCGAACCTTCAGGGTTTTTGTCAGTTCAACTTTCAACGATCTGAAAGCTGAAAGAAACGCACTTCAGAGTTATGTCTTTCCCAGGTTAAGAGAACTCAGCCAACAATTTGGGGCGCGGTTCCAACCCATTGATCTGCGCTGGGGGGTCAGCAGCGAAGCCTCTCTGGACCAGCAAGCGATGCAGATCTGTTTGGATGAAATTGAACGCTGTAAAAATATCAGCCCGCGACCGAACTTCATCATCCTGATGGGTGATCGTTATGGCTGGCAGCCACCGATGGCCAAAATCCCACAGCAGGAATTTGAAATCATCCGCAATTCAGTTAACGAGAACGAGAAACGTCTTCTCGATGAATGGTATGAACCTGATCGAAATGCCATTCCCCCTGAGTACCGCCTGAAACCTCGTGAAAGCGATGGAAAATATCAGGACTATGAAGATTGGCAGCCAATCGAAGCACAGCTTCATGATATCCTGGCCAGAGCCGTAAAAAGTCTATCGTTGTCCGGAGAACAATTTGCTCCTTATTGGGCCTCAGCGACCCACCAGGAGATCATTTCAGGCGCGCTGACCCAGCGCGGCGCCGGAGAGCACGTTTTTTGCTTCATCCGGGATATCAAGGGGTTGCCCGATGAGTTTAATTTCTCAGCATTTCTGGAGATCTTAAAATATCGGCTCGAAAGAAAATATCCCCAGGGGTTGAGCCTTTCTTTTCAAAACCTTCTGAATGAATTCACTGAACTGGACGCGGCTTCATCCGCTGGAGAAGCGAGCAGTTTCATAATCCGGCAAATTAAGAACACGCCTCAAGCCACGCCAGAGAGAGATTTCCTCCAATTCATTGAGCAAGCACTAATCGATTTCACAGGTAAAGATTATGTCAATATGGATGAGACAACCTGGGAAATGGACCGGTCGGCGAGAGAAAACCTTGCCAATTTGAAAGCACAGCTCCGATCAGAATTTGGCGCGAAGGTCCTCAGTGTGGATAATGTCCAATGGATAGGCGGCCACCCTGCGGAAGGCAATAACCAATATCAGTGCATCACCCTGGATCACATCGGCACCCTGCCCGACAAGCTGGATGATTGCAGATTGATCCTGGCGAAGGATTATCAGCCCAAAAATTTATGCGAGGCAACCTTCCAGCATTTGGGAAATATCATCCTTACTGAAGTAAATCGGGATGAAGGTCGCCCCTCCAGGGAATCCATTCATCATTATCAGGTTGATGAAGCCCTCGATCAGGAAGGGATTGAACATCTTGCCTTCGCGGAAGCCCGAATCAGACACTTCGTCGGCCGGGATAACCTTCTGGGTGGAATCCAGGAGTATATATCAGAAAGAGGCGGCCGGCTCTTTGCCATTGCGGGTGAGGGCGGCAGCGGTAAATCCGCATTAATGGCGAAAGCCCTGCAGATGACCCAAACACGTTCTTCCGGTCAGCATGTCATTTTCCGGTTCATTGGCGCAACCCCAGCCTCATCCGATGGCCGCGCCCTGCTCGAAGGTCTCTGCCATGAAATCGCCCGACGTTATGGTCAGGACGAGGAGAAACTCCCCTCGGATTATCTGGGCCTCGTCTCTGAATTTGGCAAACTTTTGGCCTTGGCGTCCAACGACAAGCCCATGATCATATTTCTGGATTCGCTGGACCAGCTCTCGGCAAATCATGGTGCCAGGAATCTCCATTGGCTGCCTGAAAGTTTACCGAAGGACGTCGCCATCGTTGTCTCCACTCGGATGGACGAGGATACCTTTGCCAACCTGGTGCAAAAACAGATCATCCTCAAGGAGTTGGTCGGATTATCGCATATGGAAGGGGAAACGCTACTTGATGCCTGGCTGAATGATGCGCATCGCGCGCTCACTTCGAATCAGAGGGATGAGGTTCTTAAAAAATTCAAGGCATCCAACAGTAATCCGCTTTATCTGAAACTAGCTTTTGAGGAAGCCAGACTTTGGACATCCTATCAGCCCCTGGAGCACCTGGCGATTGGCGTGCGCGGCATCATCAAAGAAAACATGTTTGACCGCCTCTCGAATGAAGGCAACCACGGTGAGGTATTGGTTTCTCATGCGCTGGGCTATCTGGCTGCTTCAAGGAACGGCCTCTCGGAGGACGAGTTGGTTGACCTGCTTTCCCGCGATCCGGATGTATACGAATGGTTCTTCAACCAAACCTATCACCTCCCCGCGGATCTCCTCACACTCACCATTGATTACTTAGAGGAGCACCCGGATTTTGCCAGTCAAATTCTGGCCGAATCTCATTTGGAGGGCGAACGACTCGCCATGGCGTGGTTGAAGCAAAAACGAACGCCCCCTGAACCCGTGCGCGAATTTATCCGTGAAGTGATCCAACAGGAAAACGGCCCTCGCCTCCCAATTGTGCTCTGGTCACGGCTTTCTTTTGACCTTGATCCTTACCTCACCAATCGAACGGTGGATAACTATACCTTGCTCAGTTTCTTCCACCGAGAAATCGGGGAAGTGGCCAGTGAAGTCTTTTTGGAAGGGGATGCCAACACCACCTTTCACAGCAAGCTGGCTAAATATTTTTTGGATAAGGCTGATCCCCTGGGCGATCGGAGTTGGCAGGGCACCAGTATCCATGCCCTCAGCGAAATCCCTTACCATCTCTCTGAGGCAGGGGAACGAGATAACCTTTTTTCCGTTCTGACGGATTTCTCCTTTATGGAACAGAAAGTGGAGAAGGTCGGGATCACCCAGCGGATCGATGAAAACGGCAGGACACTAATCAATTCCGACGGCGTCCACCAACTGGAACAGGATTTTAAATTCGCGCTGGAAAAACTTTACGGTTCCGATGCGGAAGATGCCCATCAAGCACCTTTGATCCTCACGGCGGAAAATATGGATGGAGAACTGACTCTATTTTGCCCGGTCTGTAACAACACTATGTCGATAACTGAGGATTTGCTGGGCAAAAACCTCATCTGCCCCAGTGAAGGGTGCAACACGCCGTTAAAAATTAATCCTTTCGTGATTGAAAAAAGCAGGTAAAGAAACAGGATAAACCGATCAATGCCATCTTCTGAACGAAAACCATTTGATAATATCACCAGCCAAAAGGATTACTGTGGCACACACCGTATTTATTGACTATTCCAATAAGGATAAATGGGTTGCCGACTTGGTCCTTGCAGCCATTGAAAGCAAGGGGCCGAAATGCTGGATCGCGCCCAGGGATCTTGCCCCCGGCACCTCCTGGCCTGAATCCATTGTTGCTGCAATTCAGACCAGCAAGATTTACCTTTTTATCCTCTCATCCAACACCAGTCAATCAGGTTCAATACTGAACGCCCTGAATCAAGCCTGCTCGCTAAACAAGCACATTGTTGCATTTCAAATTGATCGATCCCAACCTAGTAATGTGCTATCCTACTTCCTTTTCACAGCTCATACGATTGAGGCCAGCAATCCACCTGTTCAGGAAGATCTTGACCGTTTACTCCTTAAACTTCAGGAATTGATCCCGCAGGAGGAGTTCGTCACCAAAACACAAGAGAAACCTGACGATATGCCCATTGTCGCCCAGGAAACCTTTTCACCGGAAGAACCCACTCCCTCTCCCTGGAAAGATTATCTCAGCAGGTCAACATCTAATCCCAAGGAACCCGGCAAGGTACACGATCAACCCGAAACCTTAAGGCAAATCCACAGGTCGTTGCTGTTATCTGAAGATATCCTTCGCTCTGATCCGGCGCAATTGCCGGGTCAATTAGCGGGGCGGCTCTCCTCATCTAAAAACGCCGGAGTCGCTCTTCTTCTCTCTTCTCTCAAGCGGAAAGTCCGGCATCCCTGGCTGAGGCCGCGACAAAACTGCCTGCCAGGACCCGAATCAGCCATTATTGCGTCCTGGTCGATTCTCGATTCAGTTCCGCCCTGCCGGTTGGCTCTTTCTGAGGACACCAAATGCGCCTGCGTTGTCACGCAAGAAAGCTCCTTATTTTGGGACCTTGAAGCTGGCCACCCCTTATCCGAAAATGAAGGTAAAGCTCATTTTCCGGTCACCGATTGGAAGAATTGGAGGTCAAATCTCCCCGAGCGTCAATTTAAGGATGATCAACTGATGGGTTTATGGGCTTCCGAGACGCCTCCCGGTCCTGTAACCGTTTCATGTTCTTTGGATAGAAGCCTGCACGCATTCAACCGATCCTTTACCAATGTCGTGACCATTACCAATGCCGGGGAGGAACGAATCCTGGAAAGAATAACAAGGGCGGGCATCAATGCCAGCGAAGGTCTCCTAGCGCCGGCGTTAGCGCCCACAAAAGGGAAAGTGATTTGCGGAGGTTTGGGCGGGGAAATATCCATCTGGGATTTCACCACGGGATCGAAGGATTTCACAATCAATATCGGCAATCGGACTATCATTTCAATTGCACCTTATCCCGACCTGTCACGGTGTATCGCGTTAACGCTCGAAGGCGATCTGCTCACCATTGATCTGACCGGTGAGTCACGACGCAAAAATGACAGCATGCCACTCCCCACCAGCCTGCACCTTGCCGATGATGCGCCAATCGGAATCCTGACTCATAACGATGGCTCTGTCTCCATCTGGAATACGGAAGGCGCCATTCTGGGCACCCGTGACCCCGGGTGGTATCTGGGCAGCCCATTTGCGCGTTTTGGATTCACGCCCGACCTGTCAACGGTCATTATTACCGGACATGGCGAAGATCAATATGATGGCTGGCTGATTTCCGTTCTGGATTTGATCGATGGAACCTCGTTGTTCGATTGTGAAACTGCGATGAGCAGCGAGCAATATGGGCCGCTAACCCTGGAACAATTCGATGAAAAACTATATTTGCGGATTGATCCATATGCGAACAGTCCCAGCAATTCATATACGGAGACTCCCATGTGGGTCAGCCTGACAACAGGAAAGGTTTATAAGGAAACTCCCCCAGGCAACAACAGACGGGCGATTGAATGGAACAGCTCAGCCGTGATTATCGGCAAGAAGCAGGAACTTGGCTACGCGCCCTGGTTTTCAAGCAATACCACTTACCATTGTTCGAATCACGATTTTATCCAACTCAGTCCGGATAACCGGACCATTATCGTCAATGATTCAGATCATGATGAGATCAGGTTCACTTTCAATCAGGAAATTTATTTCCTGTGTCAATCAAGCTACGATCAATCATTCTCCATCGCCACCAACGAAGGATTATTCACATTTGACATTGAAGGGAGCGGCCTCTGATGGGAAAAGCAAATCCCAATCATCCATCACGGGAGACAGAAGCACCCTTGTGTCAAAATATCGCTTCACCAAATTTATTCTCGGTGCACAAAGTTAAAGTTTGTTATATATGCAAGCAGTCTTGTAAATAAAAATATTAGTTCGTGGTGATTAGCATCTGATCTAAGGAAAAACCATGGGACTGGATTTTAATTATCTCCTTTATTTTCCGAAGGACCGCATCTGGGATGTCCTTCAGGCTTTAGCCGAATTCTCAAATTTAGGCGGAACAATCAACACTCAGATCGTCTTTCCCGACCATGTGCTGACTTTACCCTTTGAAGGGTCCTTTATGGCGAAAGCACCGGCTCAATATGACGATCCGGAGTTTGAATTTGCCCTGTCGCAGCTCTTTGATGAGGATGAAGAAATTCTGGACTATATAATTTCCCGCGGGGATGACATCATCGACCGCAGCCCCCCGGATGATGAAAATAAAAAACGGCAGTGGGGCATCGGGTTCATCTACCTGACGGTCATCGCGGATATTGCTTCACATTGGGCTTTCACCAGGCCTGCGGACATCGTCATTTTCAAATTCGGAACCACGGGCACCCGGATGAGCCTGTTGTTCCATAACTCAACCTCGATTCGCGAGAAATTCATCTCTCTGTTGGAGAATACCGGCGGACTCTATGGCATTTTCGATCAGGAAGTCGAGTATGGCGATCTGTTCTGGTATATGGGCAAACGGATGTCCGTCAGCGTGTTGGATAACTACATTTTGCCGGAGGATTTGGAAAAGTTCCTGCAGGAGGAAACCTAAGATTCACCGCCATTGATCCTAACAAATTGGGGGGTTTTGAATGTTTTTCCATGTGGAACACCCGCTCTTTATGATTCCGATTCCTTCTCTCCTGAATCCAAACGCGGGTGATCTCCCGGTTCAGGCAGCAGGTCCAGCACCCTGTCCTTAAGGCTTCTCACCGAATCGAAACGGGCAATACTGATTCCCCCCCGCCCCTGGGTATAAGGATAGGTGCCAAACCAGAGATCATGGTCCTGCGTCTCGAGGATCGTTCGGACCAAATCTTCCACCAAACCATCCTTTTGTTGGTATGAAGTCCAATTTGTGCCGTCAAATCGACTCACCCCACCTTCCGTACCAAACCACATTTTCTTATGAGAATCGATCCACATGCAGTAGATGCGATCGTTAATCAAGCCATCCCTCGAAGTAAGATAATGCCATTTTTCCCCAGCCAGAATGCTGATGCCGTTGATTGTTCCAAACCACATATTCCCGGATGGGTCTTCAAACATGGAATACACGCAATCGTCCGCCAGGCCATCCCTGCGGGTGTAATTATGCCAATTTTTTCCGTCTGTCCACCCAACCCCCGCTCCCAGTCCGTGTTCATAGGTCCCAACCCAGATCCTGCCTCGCGAATCTTCAAAGACTTTCAGGATTTCCTGTCCGGGGAGCCCATCCCGGGTCGTGAAGGATTGCCATTCCCTGCCATCATAGCGGAACAGCCCGCCGCCGGAGTATGCAGCCCGCCAACAACCTGCCCAAAGAACGCCATTCCGGTCAAAGGTCAGATTTAGCAAACTTTTCCCTTTCAGCCCGCCATCCAGAACTTTCCCATCCGCCATAACATTCAGTCCATCATCGGTTGCCAGCCAGATCCTGCCGTCTCTTCCTTCGCGGATGCAGGTCACCGCGTCACTGGCCAGGCCGTCTTTTTTAGTGATTGTCTGCCAGGCGCCACCAGCAAAAACACCCAACCCCCCGCCCCAGGTTCCGACATAAATTTTGCCATCCGATGCCTGATAAAGGTCATAAACCCAGTTGTGCGGCAGCCCATCAGCCGTGGTCAGCGACTCCCACCGGATTTTCTCGGCAGAATCCCCTTTCTTCAGATACTGTTTGAAAAGGATCCGCAGATCGTTCTGTTCCCGCCAGGCGTTAGATTGCTTCATCAACCCGTTCTCAGGCATCCATTACTCCTTTATCCAGTTCTAAAAAAAGTTGGATAAGTTCCATAATCAATTTTCGTAAATTAAAGATCTTCTCCGTTTCCACCTGAATCAGGTGTCGGATTTCATCGCGCTGCGTCTCCAATAACTGCTTCACTTTCTCCGGGTCTTCCAATTCAGCCGTGGTCATTTCCTTTTTCAGGGCAACCAGGCGGCGGTCAAGGCGTTCGGAAAGGCTGTGATATTGGCGTTCCTGTTCCGTCAGCCGCTCCTCCGTCTCCCTGAGATCGGCGCCTTCAGCAAACACAGCCTCACCCCGATATTTCGCCACGTAGGCTTCCATCAAAAGGTAGTCATTTTGTTCATAGACGGTTTTGACTGTCAGGAAGGTGTCCACCGATTCGTCGGAAGTATCAGGATGAACAGCAGGAAGGACAATCTTCCTGAAATCACGTTCGATCCGGTCCTCATCAATTTCTTCAACCAGTTGTTGTGGGTCAAGTTCCCGGATCATTTTCCAAAACCCCTCAGATTGGAGGTTTTCGTCTTCATAGCTGCGCTGGTCCGCCTCGAAAGCATGCTCCGAATGGTTGAGAACACTCCGAATTTCGTTATCTAAATCCGGAAGGGACTGGAATTCGCGATTGATGATCCGGGTTCGTAAGCGGAGCAAAGCCGCCTCGAGGTATTCCCGCTGGCGGACCGCTTGTTTGAGGATAAATCCCGGCCGGACAAAATTGACCAGGAAGAGCTGTTCCATTTCCCGCATAGCTTTTCGCCATTGGTTAAACTGTTCCAGCAAGGCGATTATCTTTTCCCGGAGTGTGTTGATCAAAGAAATCTTAGAATGAAAACCCGCCCCAATTTGATTCTCGACAGCGTCAATTTCCAGGCAAATATCAAAAATGCGCTGTGAGAATTTTGCCTGTTCTTCGGCGGGAGAATGCACTCGCTGCTCATCAAGTGCCGCCAGTTCCTGACGTAAGCTCGCCAGCCGCTGCATGTACATCTGAAATTTCTCGTCCATAGCCTCCGTTCCCTTCTCTGAAGTCACGAACCCAGGACTGCATAACCTGCCAGAACTTTCTTATCTCTTATATTTAATTATATGGTTGGGAAACATCCCATCCCAGTGATTATCTGAGGATTTTTTGAATAATTTATTAATTAGAACCTAACGGTCAATTTGAAGGCCAATTTCAGCCAGAATCTCAGGCAGGCTGTTTATGAAATGCCGATTCTTCCCGCGTTCACCTTCGGGCAGAACCTCCCAGGCTACCAGGTCAGGGTTGGTCTTCCGGGCGCTGTCATAATCCTCTGCGTATCGCCAACCCTTCTCCTTTTTCCACTCACACCAGAGTTGATGCTCCATTTCAGCCATTCGCTCAACAGCCTCAGCGGGAAGAATCCTATCAGCCGCATCCCAATCTTCGAGCGGAGAGATCCGATACCCATTTTCTCGCAAGATCCGGACAATTCGCCCAGCCTGAGCATGGTTGGCTTCTTTTTCGCTCTCCTCAACAGTCTCCCAGGGGATGGCTATTTGTCCCTGCCCCTCAACCGGACCAAGCCCTTTGAGGTAATGCTCACGCAACTGACGGGCTAACAATTCATGCATGCCACCGATGACCAGATCGTGAGTGCAAGTCTGTTGGTAGATATCGAAGAACTGCCCAGTGTTCACATCCTCGACCAGGTAGGTCAATCCTGAACTCTTATCCATTCTGGTCCGGATCGGGACCGCCAAACCTGAAACCAGATTGTCGATCACCAGGAAGGCCTGCAGGTTCACAACCGGATTGCCGGTGCAAATGAACACCTCGGCGAGGCTCTTCTTTTTCATCAGATCAGCCAACTGTTTTCGCAATCCGTGGCTGGAACTCAGATCAAGGTTTACAGCTTTAAATTGGCATACGGAATCAAGCCCGGGACAATCCATCCGCAGCTCCTCCAGTCTGAGATCGGCTTCCCGATCAAGGAGGATTATGTCCAGCTTTCCAGAAGATTTGCTCCGGTAAAAGGTATAGGCCAATTGCCGGATGAGGCTCTTGCCAAAGCCGCCCAAGCCGCAGATCATTACACTCTTGCGCCGGCTGAGGGATTGATCTCTCAGAACAGGATCGTCCTGAAGCAACCGCCGGGCGGAACTGTCATATACATTGAAAACGTCCAAACTCACATTGGAACCAGCCCCGAGGGAGCGTTCGCTTGCCCTGACCACTTCCATTAAATCCTGAGATGAAAGCTGAACATGGCAGGTCAGCCTATGCCGCGGATTATCATTTACAAGATGGGCGCTCAGAAAAGCGACCTGCAAATTGAGAGCATCATCTCCCATCAGGCAAATGAGATATTTTGCCCGGTTGATCCGGGCATTTTCCAGCAATTCCGGATTCGCGGCATCCCCTTCCAAAATGACCGCCCCCCTCCGTCGATATTCATCCGCAATCACCGGATTGACCTGTTTTTCAATCACGACCACCTGATGACCATTAGCCAACAGGTCATCCAACAAGAACCGCCCCTTTCGACCCAAGCCACAGACGATGACATGATCTTTCCTGCGCCACAAGCGCAGCCAAACTGTTTGTTCACGGAAGATCGCCGCCAGGGCTTCCAGGGCTGTGATAGCGGTCAGGCCCGGCAAGGCAAGGCGGCCAACCTCCAGCATCCAGTTGTTTTCACCTTCAACTGCACCCGAATCCATGCTAATCAGTTGGAGAGTCCGATAAAGAATTTCTGTTGGCGTAAAATTTAATCCGTTGGCACGGCCATATGCTGCAAACCCTGAATATCCCAACAGAAGGCTGGCAAGCCATAAAACAGCCAGAATGAACCATTTATATTTTGTCCAAATCCGTTTGATTGTATTCCGTTGAATATCCATCTGGCACTCATTCCGGGTGGTGGATAGGTGATCTGTTGTTAGTGTAACATATCCATGCTTATAGACTCAATATTTTCGCAATTATGAAATTTCCTTCACAAAGGAGTTTTCAAAATCTCAGTTATGGAGGGAAATTTATCCTGATAATTTTCCAGAGAAAACCGGGCATAACGGACTGATTTTGCCCCTTTACTAAATAGAATGGTATAATTCAGGTGAAAATTATCACAAATATGGGGTTGGTTTTGAATGCCCCAACCTTTTTGATTTAAGGAGCGTTTTTATGAAGACCATTGTTATTGGCGGCGTTGCCGGCGGGGCCAGCACGGCAGCACGATTGCGCCGGATGGATGAAAAAGCAGAGATCATCATCCTCGAACGAGGCCCCTATATCTCATTTGCCAACTGCGGCCTCCCCTATTTTATTGGTGAGGTGATCTCGGAGCGCGATAAGCTGCTGGTTGTGACACCGGAAAAGCTCAAGGAGATGATGAACATTGATTCCCGGGTGCTCAATGAAGTGATCGCAATTGATCGCAAGAAAAAATCAGTCACCGTCCGCAACCTGGAAACCGGCGAAACCTACGAAGAGACCTACGACAAGCTCGTGCTCTCCCCCGGCGCCGGCCCGATCGTTCCTCCCCTGCCCGGTGTGGACCTGCCGGGTGTCTTCACCCTGCGCAACCTGCCCGACATGGACAAAATCAAAGCCTTTGTTGATGAGAAGAAACCTGCGCGTGCCGTGGTGGTCGGCGGTGGTTTCATCGGCCTGGAAATTGCCGAGAATCTCGTTGATCGCGGCGTTGAAGTCACCCTGATTGAAATGCTCGACCAAGTCATGGCGCCCATCGACTATGAAATGGCCGCTCTGGTGCACCAGCATCTGACCTTCAAGCGGATCCGCCTGGCGCTTGGTGACGGCCTCAAATCCATTGGCACCGGCAAAGCTGGATGGATGGAAGTTGAACTCTCCAGCGGCCGCAAGGTCGATACCGAAATGGTGATCCTCTCCATCGGCGTTCGCCCGGAAAACAAGCTGGCGAAAGATGCCGGTCTTGAATTGGGCATTCGCGGCACTGTGGTGACCAACGAGCACATGCAAACCTCCGACCCCGATATTTATGCGGTCGGCGACGTGGCCCAGGTGACCAGCCGGTTGACCGACACCGCCACCGCCCTCGCCCTGGCAGGTCCCGCCAGCCGGGAAGGTCGCGTGGCTGCGGATCATATGGCCGGAAACAAGAAAGCTAAATTCCCCGGTGTAATCGGCACTTCGGTGGTGAAGGTCTTTGACCTGACGGTTGCCTCGGTTGGGATGAACGCCAAAGCGCTCCAACAGGCTGAAATTCCTTTCCAGAACGTGATCATCCATGCCTCCAACCACGCCGGTTATTATCCCGGCGCGTCACCAATGGCCTTCAAACTCCTTTACAACGAAAAAGGCAAAATCCTGGGTGCTCAGGCTGTTGGTATTGAGGGCGTGGACAAACGCATTGATGTCGTCGCCACAGCCATGCAGGCCGGCATGACCGTCTTCGATCTCGAAGACCTCGAACTGGCTTATGCGCCACCCTTCAGTTCCTCCCGTGATCCCGTCAATATCATCGGGTTCACAGCCGCTAACATCCTCCGCGGAGATTCCCGCGTGATGACCTGGGACCAGGTGAACACATTGGACCGCAACAAGGTCACCATCGTGGATGTCCGCCTCCCGGAAGAACTCGCCCTGGGTATGATTGACGGCGCGATCAATATCCCGCTGCAGAAGATCCGCCAACAGGTCAATGAGATCCCCAAGGACCGTCCCGTGCTGCTTTACTGCCAGACCGGTCAGCGCTCCTACTTTGCCGCCCGGATCCTCAACCAGCTTGGGTTTGAAGCCTATAACCTGACCGGCGGCTACAAGACCTATTCGCATGCAGTTGGGCGCCAGTCCAACTTTGACGTCTTCGAGCATGTGACCATCAGCAGCCGGGAAGAAATTAAAGAAATCCCACCTGTAGCCATCACCTCCGGCAGCGAATTCGCGGTGGATGCCTGCGGCCTGCAGTGCCCCGGCCCCATCCTGAAACTCTACAACAAGATCAAAGAGGTCAACGAGGGCGATATCGTCAAGGTGCAGGCCACCGACTTCGGTTTCACCTCCGACGTGGAAGCCTGGGCGAATTCAACCGGCAACCGCCTGCTCTCGCTGGACACCGTCAACGGTGTGATCGAGGCCCGCATCCAAAAAGGTGCGCCCAAAACCGCTGAACCCGGCAAAGCGATGGGGATGAACAAGACCCTGATCATGTTCTCCGGTGACCTGGATAAAGCCCTGGCCGCCTGTATCATTGCCAATGGCGTGATCGCCTCCGGACATAAAACCTCAATCTTCTTCACCTTCTGGGGATTGAACCTGCTCCGCAAGAACGAGCATGTCAGTGTCAAAAAGAATTTGGTGGAGCGAATGTTTGGCTGGATGATGCCCCGCGGCACCAAGAAAGCCCAGCTTTCTCAAATGCGGATGGCCGGGATGGGCACCGAAATGATCAAGAGCATTATGAAGAAGAAGAACGTTGATTCATTGCCCGTGATGCTCCAGACCGCTATCGATAACGGCGTCAAGATCCAGGCCTGCCAGATGTCCATGGACCTGATGGGGATCAAACGCGAAGAACTGATCGATGGAATCGAAGTGGTTGGCGTGGCTTCCATGCTGGCCGACTCGGATGAATCCAACGGCGTGATCTTCATCTAGGCTCAAATCCAAGTCAACAGATAGCAAAACTGCCCTGCATATGCAGGGCAGTTTTGCTATCCAAATTATTAGAAAGACTAGAAAATGCCGCTGATCAGGCGGGTCAGCCCACCGACCACAATGGCTATGACCGAGAAATCATTCCCACCGAAAGCATTAACGAAACCCGCCGCGGTGTTCATCACAAAAGGCAGGGATAAAGCCTGGAAAACGATTAATAGGATGCCGCCCGCGATGGAAGCGATCACCACCCCGCGCCGTCCACCGGTGGCATTGGCCAGCACGGCTGCCGGACCAACATCAAAGAAAGCCGCCACGACCAGAGGCAGCAGCAGGTAGGGATAGCCCGCCAGGCCGAAGATGACCAGAGTCACCAAAGATGCAATCATCGCGATCGGGAAACCGATCATCAAAGCGTTCTGTCCATAGGGGAAAACCATCGGGCAATCCAGAGCCGGAATACCATTAGGTACGATCCTGCGAGCGATACCGTGGAAAGCCGGGACGATCTCCGCCAGCATCATCCGCACACCGGTCAACAGAATGATCAAACCACCTCCAAAGAGGATCGCCTGCATCACAATCCAGAGGAACCAAAGCCAGATAACCCCACCCGTGAAAGCACCGGCCGCAGCTGGCAGCCCGACGATGAAGCCCATCACCAGGTAGAGCAGGAACATGATAAGCGAAGTCGAGACAGTCATCGATTTGGTGAACGAGAGACATTCCGGCAGGTCCAAATCTTCCAGAGATTGGGAGGGATCGCCAAACCACTTACCCAACAAGGCCCCAATCACTGCGATGATGGTCGTGGTATGACCGATGGTGAAGTCTTTTCGACCGGTCAATTTGAAAATGAAAGGCGCAAGCAAAGCCGGGAAAACCGTGGAAAGCACCCCCTGGACCACGCCGCCAATCAGGATCAAAGCCAGGCCGCTGACCTGACCGCCATCCGCCAGCGCCGCCACCACCATAAAGGCATTCCAGAACATGATATGCCCGGTCAGGAACACGTATTTCCAACGGGTGATCCGAGCCAAAATCAGATTGACAAGGAAACCCAAAACCATCACCAACACGATCTGGACACCAAAGGTTCCCAGAAATGCCGTCCAATCCACGGCGCTGGCTTGCCCCTGATAATCATAGATAAAACCGAACAGGGTAGCGATAGGCGTGATGGTCTCATTCAAGACGCTCACCGCGGTGAACAGGATCAGAGCGCCAGCCATAGTTTTAATCACACCGGTCAGAATATCACTGAATGATTTCCGTTGTACCAGCAGCCCGACCAATGCCACCAACCCTAACATGAACGTTGGGAGAAGTTGCGGCACAATATCAAAGAAAATACTGGCGTCCATTTTGATTAGTCTCCATGTTTTAGGTTTGGCGCTTATGATCCTGTTTGCATCAGTTCATGAATGATTGGGAGTGCCTTTGCAGCGACTTCAGCCCGGCTGAGGAAATCGGAGATGACCACTACAGGCTTCCCACTCTCGGAGAACAGACTGACCAATTCAGCGGAAGTCAGCACCAGGTTAAAGTCCTGACCTCTGGCGGTCTCGGCATCTAAACAAAAGGTCTCCGTTTTCAGATGATTCTCCTGAAGGACTTCATCAAGTGTCATTTTCAGGATCATTGAAGACCCTAAACCGAAACCACAAACAACCATAATCCGCAGAGTTTTCAATTAGATCTCCAAGATCGATTCCAGATAGATATACTGAAGCGATGATCTCACTCAAAAATCGCGCGCTTCAATCATTGGGCATATGTAATTTTAATTAACGGTATTTTTTAATGTTATGGCGTGCCGGTCAATTCTTCACTCTCAGAGGATAATTGCCGTTTTGAGCCTGCTTTTGCAATTTGAGTGATCACGAAAAAGAGCACCAAAGGGGCAATATGGATCATCATCCGATTCGCGCTATCATTCCATTCATCATGGTATGGCACTCGGAAAAACCCGAGGATTTCTACGATTGCAACGAAACCCACCATAAATCGCGATAACAATCTCTTTTGTGGAAAATGACTAAGAAACATGCTGATAATAAATAGGGAAACCACAACATACCAAAAAGAGCCCCAATTCCCGGTAATGAACAGATCTAAACCCAGCGACTGTAAATTGGTCAAATATTGTGGAGGGTTCATAATACCAAGAGCAGACCAGACAACCAGTAAAAGGAATGGGAAAGCCCTCCCGGTCCAATCCAGAATCCGCTGCAGTAATCGCCATTGACTGAGGAAGATAACAAAGATCATCGCAAAACAGGCCAGTGAAGTCAATAAAATCTGGATTTTTTCCATGCTCGAAAGGAAAGTCTCAATCTCCATAAAATAGACTAAAAAATACCAGATCCCTTGAATGACCAAATAAGGAATGAAGGTAAAAGCAGATTGTTTTAGGGTCAGTTTTCCGCTTGATATATAGAGAAAGATTAGGATTAATGCCATAATGACATTTTCAATCCGCATCAATCCAAAAGAAATAAATGCAAATCCAGTCAATACCAGCCAGCTGCCATTTTCTTCTTCGATGGTGTAATACAGTGAGAGCACAACCAGGAATAGAAAGAGGCCTGATGTTAAGTTGGTATGGATATATTCGAACATGGCGAAAGGTAAATCAGATGTTCCAAATACCGCTATTGCTCCAATGACCAGCAAAGCCGAGAGCCATTTCTTGTGGATGTAACGCGAGACGCTTCTATAGCCAAAATAGATAAAAACAACGATCAGGATCAACGATAGGACAGGTTGGATGAACCAGACATATTCAAACCCAAAAAGCATTCCCATCGACTGGATCAATCCCATATAGATGCCCATACTTGCTGGCGAGGCGTAATACCATTCCGAAAACCCTGATTGGATCAGGTCCTTCCCCATCAGGATTAGGTAGAGAGAGTCATTCGTGATAAAGCTGTAATTAAAGGTGTAGAAGAAGAATACGATTGCTAAATAGATAGCCCCTATACCCAATACAGTCCAAATGGATTTTCTTTCGAATAGCGTTTTGGGCGTTTTTTTGCTAAGAACATAAATAAGGGCAGCTGAAAGTTCAAGTGTGGCGGAGAGGACAATAGACAATTGAGAAAGCCCGATCCCAACCCCGATTAATACCATCCCGTTTATGACATGGAGGAGAAGCCCAAAAAGGATCCCAGCCACCGATCGAATCGCGATTGGTAGATCTTCGCCCAGAATTGTGATGAGCAGAGTGCCTAAGAGGTAGAGTTCAATTAAGTATAGAAACATCGATAATCCCTGTTTCAGTGAGAAAATTTTCTGAGATTAAAAAGTATTGAAGGCCTGATTCGAAGAAGAATAAATCATCGCCGGGATTGGTGTGATCCAGACTGAGGTAAAAAGTGCCCCCTTCTTCTCTGGGCCAAGTCTGCCAGCCATAATCCTCCAGCAATTGATCCGCTATACTCTTATCCAGTTCATACTCATAGGAATCGTCAATCACCCGCATGCCTATGTTCATCTTTTCCAATCGATCAGTGAAGAGATTCAACTCCACCATTACATCGGCAGGAATGTGAAGATTCGCATTTCTAAAGAACCGGTAATATCCCAAGGATAAATGCGTCGAACTGCCTGCCTTAAAGGCCAATGTTGAAAATGAGTCATCTGGAAGGGCCTTCAAGGTCAAATGCACGACATTATACGGATTAATAAAAAAGTATATATTGAAAATGATCCCTAATATGATCAGCAATAAAGCCGTAGGCAATACCCATTTCCGGCGCTGTGCCATGATGAAGGGGATAAACGACGCCAACCCGACCATCATGATTATCAGTGAATAAATAGTGTTTTTAGAAACCCAGAGTTGATTAATCATGACCAGAACCATTAAACCGAAATTAATCAAAATGGGTAAAGAAAAGGCTTTAATCGTTTCAAACGCCGGAAATTCAGTGTCTGAGTCTTTGAGCGCTTTGTGCTTAGAAAATATTCCTTCGAGACAGAAGACCAGACCAAATATTGCGAGACTGTCCGCTGCAATATTTAGAATACCTAAAGCCCGATAAATAATTGAGGGCGTACCCCATCGCCAGCCTGACAATTCAATTTTGGTGTAATTCGTTCCCCTTTGATAAACATCGGGTTCTTCCTCGTCTCCATCCCAAACCATTCTCAGATGAGGAGAGCCCCCATCACCATAATAATCCGCACTGACTGAAATCTCAATTCCACCTACCATTTCACGAGAATACGATAGACTTTGTCCGGGGTGAAGGATTACGCTTTCTCCATAGAAATCATAGTCCGGATATTCAGCCAAGAGGTCCACCCTGGCATCTCCCGGTAATTGGATATAGTCCAAGGTGATATCTCTTTTTTCCGAAATATTGGTCAACGTCAACTCGTGCACTGTCCGTATTGGTGCTTTATGATAGTCCACCAGGTTAAACAGGGCAAACAAAACGGATAATGCACCTAAGACGAATCCGAGCAGTTCTTTCTGTTTAAATCTGACCTTTTCAAGTTCTGGCTGGACATGTCGCAGCAAAAACAATCCCAAGGTGATGAACAAATACCCAAAAACCAGCACCTTTTGCCAATGTAACAGGGTATAGAAAGAGAAGACCCACACCGTCAGTGAAAAAGCGATACTAAAGGCCAGCAGAATTAAAATTCCGGACCAGGTTTGCCATTTGAGTTTACGATTTGCAAAAATTTTATTCATTTGTTTATTGTCCGAAGCTAATTTTACCATCCCCACCACAAGCTATCATCTTTTTCCAGAAATCGAGATGATTTAGCAATAGCTCCGGATGAACCGGAGCTAAACCTTCCGATTGGGAGGTTAATTAAATCTTACAACTCAAGAATATCCGCCATCAGGCGGACAGCCGTCTCGATGTAATTTGGGCAGACCTCCGCAAACAGGTTTCGGTCACGGGCTTCCTGAAGCTGGTCGGGGTAGCCGATATCCAACCCCAGCAGCTTCGGGCAGAGCACACTGCCATGTTCCGCCTTAAACCTATTCTGGAATTCCGCGGCCTGGTGATAACAAGCGTGTTTCTTTTCCCGGTCCACCACGGCGTTACCCCTGGCAAGGCCCAACGCCATCAAAGCCCCGCTGACCGCGCCGCAAGCTTCTCCCATATGGCCAAAACCGCCGCCAAAGGGAGTGGCGATCTTCATGGCCAGATCCAAATCCATTCCATAATATTTCGCAAAAGGCGCAAAGGTCGATTGTGAACAATTATATTTTTGGGCGAAGTAATCTTTCGCTTCGGCTACAAGGTCGTTCGCAATTTGCTCGTTCATTGTTTATTCACACAACTTTCAGACATGACTTGATTTGATTAAATTTTCCACTGCGTCGCGGGTTGGCAATGAGGGCTGCGCTCCGCGTCGGGTCGCAGCCAGTGCACCAGCCGCCATCCCGTAATCCACGGCCTCCAGCAAGGATTTTCCTTCAGCATAGGCCACAGCCAAAGCACCATTGAAGGCGTCCCCAGCAGCGGTCGTATCCACAGCGGTGATCTCATGGGCGGGGATATGCCGATCTACGCCCTCCGTGATCACTCTGGCGCCGTTCGCGCCCAGAGTAACGACCAGGTTCTTCGTACCCCAACTGAGTACTTTCTTAACAGCTTTATCCACGGTATCCTCACCCGCCAACATCATCAGTTCTGTCTCGTTGGGTGTGAGGATATCCACATTTGCCAGAAGCGCTTGTGAAAGAGGTTGGGCAGGCGCCGGATTGAGCACCACAGGGATGTCATAGGCTTTTGCCAGATCAATCGCAGCAGCAACAGCCTCCATCGGACATTCCAATTGGAGCAGGAGCAAGTCGGTGTCCCGCATGATGTCCCTGGCATTGGTCACATCGGACTCAGAAACCTTATAATTAGCGCCGGAAGCCACCACGATCATATTCTCGCCATTGGCCGCCACCGCAATCATGGCTATGCCGGTTGGCGTGCCGGTGTCCTTGATCACATAAGTGGTCCGGATATTATCCTCAACCAAACCCTGAATGAGGGTATCGCCAAAATTATCGCTGCCCACCCGGCCAACCATCGTCACTTCGCCGCCCATCCGGGAGGCAGCAACGGCCTGATTGGCGCCTTTTCCACCCGGGAAAGTCTCAAAATCACCACCTAAAACCGTCTCCCCCGGCCGCGGTGAATGCGGCACTCTGACGACCAAATCCATATTGATGCTGCCAACAACGAGTACTTTAGCCATCGGTTCCTTCTCCTTATTTTTCGTGCTTTTATTGGACGTTCAGCAAAACGATTCGGGGCAGAACGTGTCAGGAATCTTGTTCAGGGGTTTCCGGCTCTTCCTTTTGATCCTCTTCCATTTCATCAATAATATCCGGCTGATCTTCAATTTTCGCTTCTTCCCCACTGTTGCCGGGTTCGGGTTTCAAAACTTGTTGAACAATCTCAGCAGCCAGAGTCTCCTGATCTTCCGCAACCATGTTTTCATCTCTGGAATCGATGATTTCATTTTCATCGGCAAAATCCAGCAAATTCGGGGTCATCAGCGGCTTTTCAGGTTCTTTTGCCGGGGCAGGTTGGCTGGAAGCGAGCCAGATCGCAATGATGATGCCATAGACGCCCCAGAATAACAGATAGCGGGAATAAGGCACATTCAAATAGGGCTTTTGCATATCGCTGAATGTCTGGATGTTATTCGTCGTCACCGAGGTGACCCCTGAAAGCCAATATTGAGAGAACAGCCAGGTTTCGTCAATGGTATACACATTTACACCCAGGCCCTGATCACGATAGGCCTGAATTTCCTGGGTGCTGATGCCGGTATCAACGTTCACAATCTCGTAATGCAGCGCTATAAGGGAATCGGCATTCGGCAAATCGGTGCTGGATACACCGACCACTCGAGTCATCTGCGGCGCGGTTTCCTGCAAATCCGCCAGGTTGGTTTCATCCACCAGGAACCAGATATCGCCATTCAATCCGGATTCTAGACAGGTCTGCAGGACAACCCCAAAGAATTTATCATAATATGGATGTTCTTCCGGCGGGTAGCGCATATCAAACATGACCACCATCCCCTGATCTTTCACCACTTCCAGGGCTTCCGCCAGGGTGGGGATTTGCTGCCCCTGGTTTATGCTCAACTGCGACTGGGATACCAGACCTTCATTGATCGTTCCATAGGGGTCCGTCTGAATGAACCATAAACCGGCATTCAACTGCTTGAGTTCGTCCATCGTGAAACTGGAGGCGTCATCGTCCACCCTATCCGGGAAGATCTCCGCGATATTCGTCGTCCGCGAGAGGGTGCTGTCGTGCATCAGGAAAGGCACCCCATCAAGACTGATGCGCACATCGGTTTCAAAACCAAGCGCGCCATAATCTGCGGCTAATTCAGCGGCTGCCACCGTGTTTTCCGGTGCCAGCATGGAAGCCCCGCGATGAGCGATCAAAGCCGGCCGGGTTGGCAGGTCGCCCTGATAGGCCCAATTTGGCGGCAATAACGCCGGAACCAACCAGATACCGACCAGAGAAACCAGCACCAGACCAATAGCAATCGTCCAGGGCCATCTACTTTTTGCCGATGACTCCACCATTTTCTTACGCAAAACAAGGATCAATCGCCGCAACCAGATCGCGGCAAACAGGAAGATAATTGCATCACTTGCCAAACGGACCAAATTCAACAGATGGATCAGGACACCTTTTTGACTGGGATCCTGCTGAAGGATGAAGTAAAAAGTCAGGTAGACACCCGCCATGAATACCAACCAGGCCCCGGCATAAATCCAACCTCGGCGCAGGGGAGACCCGGAATCACTGCGAATCGCCAGACGCAGCCTGACAAAACGGATCAGGCTCCACAGCATAACCAGAGCATACAGGACAATTGCGATGGTCGTGTAGGGCAGGTTTAATCCAATCATTCCACCCAGGAACTGATCCACGCTCACATGATAACGTCCCACGGACAACCAATAAAGAATGAAAAAGAGCGTATGGAAGAGGAGAATTAGCGCCAGGAAATAATGCAAGCGTAACAACGGGCGATTGGATTTCTGTTGTTTTTCTTTCATATATTGCACCCTCTCTTAATCCCTAGGACATGGCATTACCATTATAGCGACAAATCCCCTTTTTTGACAGGCAATTATCCTGATTTAATTCGTGGAATTAACAGAATAACGATGTGATTACGTGGAATTTTCGACATTAATTCCATGAAATTTGCCTAACTATTGGGTTATTACGCCGTAATATTGCAAATTGGTTAATAATACATCCAATATTTTGCTGAATTTTTATCCGATTTGACTACTGTCTGTCAATGCCCCCTCCAGCGCCTACCAACCTCCTGCGTCATGGATAGGCAGGCAATGGTAAAATTAAACCAGTGTTTACCGTTTGAAAGATTCCTAGATGACATTATCCATTCAATCCATCCGGCGTTATGTTAAAGGAAAGCTCCGTTCTGACCTTTCCGCTGGTTTAACCATTGGAATGGTCGTAATCCCCCAGGCGATGGCCAATGCCGCCATTGCCGGCGTCAATCCCCTTTATGGCCTTTACACCGCCATCATCCCAACCATCTTCGGCGCGATCTTCGGCAGTTACCCCTTCCTGGTCACCGGCCCCACCAACCCCACCGCGCTGGTCACGGCCAGTGTCCTTTTGGCCTATGCAAACCGAACGGATTACCTCGAATTTGTCCTTGCTGTGGCAATCCTCGCCGGCATATTCAAACTGCTGCTTGGCCTGTTCAAGGTCGCGAAGATCAGCCGTTATATTTCCAACTCGGTTCTGGTTGGCTTTCTCACAGCGGTCGGTGTGCTGATCATCGCCAACCAGCTCGGAAATCTGACAGGTGTCACGCTGGCCCGCTCAAGCGGGGTCTGGGAGATCCTCATAAGCCTGGCTGCCAATATCAAAGAGGTTCATTTCCTTTCTCTGGCGGTCAGCCTGGGCTCGATTGGACTGATGCTTCTGATCAGGTCGATCAACCCGAAGCTGCCCGCAGCCCTTGCAACCATCGTTTTAGCGTCCCTTTTTGTTTTTCTGTTGAAATGGAATGGATTGGGGGTGCGGTTGGTAAATGATGTTGGCCTGCCGGAACAGCTCGCTCTCCACCTACATATTCCGCAAATCTCATTGAAGAGCATATCCGACCTGCTCATTCCAAGCGCGGCGGTGGCCCTTTTTGGCTTGATGGAAACCGTCTCCATCACAAAGGCAATGAGCCAGATGACTGGCGACCCTCTTGACCCGTCCAAGGAGATGATCGGTCAGGGATTGGCCTCAATGGTTGGCGGTTTCTTCCTCAGCATCCCTTCATCCGGCTCGCCATCCCGGACTGTGATCAACGTTGTCAATGGCGCCAAGACCAAATTCTCCGCCATTATCTCCGGGCTGGGCGTGTGGGTATTCATCCTGCTCTTCTCCCATCTGATCGGCTATATCCCGATCCCGGCTCTAGCCGGTGTGGTGGTCGTCTCTTCCGCCACGCTCATCAACCCTGAATTGATTAAACTGACCTGGCAGAGCCGGCTCAACAGCCGGATCGTGCTCCTGGTCACCTTCATCTCCTCGCTGGTCCTGCCGCTGGAGTATGCAATCTTCCTCGGTATCCTCTCCACCATCCTGATGTACCTCGGTGAGAGCAGCCATGTGAACCTGACCTATATTCTGGAAGACGAGAACGGGCAGTTCATGGAATTGCCGATGGATACAATTGAAGAAAAGAAACCCGAGATCGCCATCGTGAACATTGAGGGCGATCTTTACTTCGCCGCTGTCGAAGAACTTCAGGAACAGATTAACCGGATCCTCAATTCAGGCTTGAAGGTGCTGATCCTCCGGTTCCGCCGGACCCACCTTCTTGCCAGCACCGGGATCATGGCTTTGGGCCACCTGATCAAATCCGCCCATGAAAAAGGCGTGGAAGTCTTATTCTGCGGCGTCCATGATGAGATCCGGGAAACGCTTGAATCCTCCGGCATCCTGCAATCCATCGGACAAAGCCATATTTTCAGCGCCAGCGACCGCCTCTTCACCTCAGCCCAGGAAGCCTTGAAAGAAGCAAAATCCATCCTTAACCAGGATCAGCCCAACAAGGAATCATAAAAATGTCACCCCAAACCTCACACCAACCCAGCCCCGAAGAAATCGAGGCAATGCTGGCCAAAGCCAGCCAGCCCGCTCAGGATGCGATCCGGCTGCATGAGTATTTCCGCGGCAAGATGAGCACCCTCCCGAAATGTCCGGTGGAGCAGATTGACGATTTTTCCATCTGGTATACCCCCGGTGTGGCTGCGCCCTGCCGGGAGATCGCTCAGCATCCCGAACGCGTCTACGACCTGACCAACAAAGGCAACCTGATCGCGGTGATCAGCGATGGCTCCCGGGTCCTGGGCCTGGGCGATATCGGCCCGGAAGCAGGGCTGCCTGTGATGGAAGGGAAAGCCATGCTTTTCAAATATCTCGGCGGCGTCGATGCCATCCCGGTCATGCTGGAACGCTCAGACCCGGAGCCTTTTATTGAAACAGTCCTGCGCCTTCAGCCTGGCTTCGGCGGCATCAACCTGGAAGATATCAGCCAGCCCAAATGCTTTGAAATTTTGGATCGGCTCCGGCAGGAAGCCCATATCCCCATCTGGCATGATGACCAGCAGGGCACCGCAACGGTCACCCTGGCGGGATTGATGAACGCTCTGAAATTGGTCGGCAAGGAAAAAGGCGACATCCGGATCACCTTCATTGGCAGCGGTGCAGCCGGCGTGGCCTGCTCACGGCTGATCTTTGCCTGGGGGGTGGACCCCGCTAAAGCTACGATGGTGGATGTGCGCGGGATACTCGGTAGCCATCGCCACGATTTCTCCGAAGATTCCCCCCAATATCAGCTCTGCCAGATCACCAATCCGGAAGGCCGCGAAGGCGGGATCGAGGCCGCCCTGCAGGGCGCTGATGTGGTCATCAGCTATTCCCAGCCCGGCCCGGGCGTGATCCTGCCGGAATGGATCAAGGGCATGGCGCCCGATCCGATCGTCTTTGCCTGCGCTAATCCGGTGCCGGAAATTTGGCCCTGGGAAGCAAAAGCCGCCGGGGCTGCCGTGGTCGCCACAGGTCGCTCCGATTTTCCCAATCAAGTTAATAATTCACTCTCATTCCCCGGAATTTTCCGGGGTGTGCTGGATGTGCGCGCCAGCACCATCACCGATGAAATGTGCTTCGCTGCCGCCGAAGCCCTGGCCGCCGCTGTGGGTGACTCACTGGATCAAGAGCACCTCCTGCCCCGGATGATGGACATGGAGATCTATCCCCTCCAGGCCGCGGCCGTTGGTCTGAAAGCGCAGGAACAGGGCATTGCCGGATTGCGGCTCTCGCGCAGCGAATTACTGAACCGGGCGGAATTCATGATTGGCCAAGCCCAATCTTCCACCGACGTGCTGATGGAGTCCAATTGCATCCCCCCGTTTCCCGAAAACTAGTTTCATAACTTGAACGATGCAGTAAAATAAAGACGGTTGAAATCATAACAATTTTAGGAGGCCTTATGGCAGGCAAAAAAAGCAGACAGATGAATCTCCCCTTGTTGCTCCCCCTCGCCGGGTTACTGATTGAACTCATCGCATATCTGATCCTCAGGTCGTACAAGGTGGCGATATCGCCATCTTTGGGTTTCTTCCTGGTTTTAATCGGCGGTCTTTTGGCCTATCAGGTTGCCATGCAGATCATCCAGTTGATCAAAGTTGATAAGGCCGTCAGCAAATCGGAAAATGCTAAAGCATTGGCCGAATCCGGTCAGGGTCTGGAAGCAATCAAGGAATGGAAAAAAGACCTCTTGATCCTTCCCCGGGACCAATATCTTAAAACATTAGACGATGTGGTCAGCACCTATCAAAAATTGGACATGCCGAACGGTGTTAAAGCCGCCCAGGAATTGATCAAGAACAGCCACGAATTCTTCAACATGGTCAATAATGCTGCGAAAGCCACCCCGGAAGTCCGACAGGCATGGCGGGTGAAATCCAATTCCCTGCGCAAGATGGTCCAGGAACTGCCCGAATCGTAATGTAAAGAAAACTTTTTCAAGCAAATAAAGACCGCCCTGAAGGGAGGGTCCCAATGCCCCAACCGAATCTGATCTTTTTCACCGAACTCGACAGCGAGCGTTTGACGGCATTGTTCAGCGATTCCGCTGTCATCAAGACGCTGAAATCATTGAATGCCGGTGTCAGTTTGGGCATTCTGGATCTTTCGGATGAACGAGCCAGGGTGGTCAGGAAGCTGAACAAAGCCCGGATTCCGGTGATCGCCTGGCTGCTTCTCCCCAAAGCCGAAGGTTACTGGTTCAACACCGGCAACTACCCCCAGGCCATCGCTCGCTATGATGCGTTCCAGGAATGGACCCAGGCGCACAAGCTGGATTGGTCCGGGATTGGGCTGGATATCGAACCGGATATCAACGATTTCACCCGCTTCAAGGACGAAAAACAGGTGGGCCAACTGGCGGCGACCCTTTTCCGCCGGTACCGGGACCGCCAACGCGCCGAAAAAGCCCGCCTGGCCTATCAAACCCTAGTGGAGCAAATCCATGCGGACGGCTATCCCGTTGAGAGCTATCATATGCCCTTCATTGAAGAAGAGCGGCGAGCCCAGTCGACCGTCCTGGGGCGGACAGCCGGCCTGGTGGATGTGGCGGTTGACCGGGAAGTGTTGATGCTCTATTCCAGCTTCCTGCGCCCGAATGGCGACGCCGTTTTGTGGAGTTATGCCCCGGAAAGCGATTCGGTGGGGGTTGGCAATACCGGCGGTGGTGTGGATGTCAACAATCTGCTGGATATCGCCCCGCTGACCTGGGAGGAGTTCTCCCGAGACTTGCGGATCTGCGTTACACTCCAAAAGCCCATCCACATCTTCTGCCTTGAGGGCTGCATCGCTCAGGGATTCCTGGATCGGCTGGTGAATTTTGACTGGGATGAACCCATCGCCACCCCGGATGGGACAAACAAAGTCCGCGCGGTGCGGACGGCCATGGCAGCCGGGCTTTGGCTGCTGGAGCGACCGTGGGTGATCCTGCTCAGCCTGGCCACCCTGATCGGGCTGGGCTTCCTCTTCAACCGTAACCAGAAAAAATAACCCCCATTCGGAACCTAAGTATGGCAAATTTCGGTTTCCCGTTGATATAATTGGAAGAAATTATTTTCGAAAGGACCGGCCAATGAGCATTCATTAATCCCCACATTTATGACGGTATCCGTCAATTCCCGGGATTGATGAATGTATTTAATCTGGTTTCGCGTCCTGAATTCATTCCTTCTGACAGTCCAGCTTCACCAAAATAAATTTGCAGGGCGTTTTGCGCCTTACGCCATCCTTTCCCGTGAACATCATCTGAGCATTACCAGTAAAAAGGATCAACCATGAAGGTCACTCGAATGCCATTTGTTTTCGAACGGGATTTTATCCGCGTCCGCGATTTTCTCTCCCAAACCTACACCCACTACGGCCACTCCATGAACTGGCGCATCGAGCGCTGGGAATATGCTTTCGGATTCGTGGCCCCATTCCTCGCCAATTGGCGCGAGGACCCACCCCAACAACAATCCATTGACAACGCGCTCCGGTTCATGGATAAATACACCGGCCTATGGGAGACCGAAACCGGCGCAATCGCCGGGGTGGTGTCCATTGAGCACGCCGACCTGACCCATTCATCCTTTGGCGAGTTTTTCATCCAGCGCCATCCCGATCATCTGAACCTGTTCCCCGAAATGCTGGATTACGCCGAAACCCACCTGGCCCACCCGGAAAGCGGCCAGCTCTTTATCTTTGCCGATCCGGAAGACCGGGAGCTGGTCAGCCAGCTTGAAGTGCGTGGTTTCAGGCCCAATCCGGATTGGCCTGCCAATGAAAGCCGATTCGACCTGACAACTCAAACTTTGCCATCATCGCCTTCCTTACCGGAAGGGCTCAGCCTTCAATCCATGGCAGATGACAATGACCTGGTCAAACGCTGTGAGGTTTTCGGCAGGGGGTTTAACCACCCGGATCCGTTGGAATGGCCCTCC
>CAYUSC010000005.1:5823-12165 GCA_964447265.1 uncultured Candidatus Brevefilum sp. | reverse complement strand
AACCACATCCAGTGGGTACGCTTGCGACCCGAACGCAGCTCCGCCACCACTTCGGCATAAACCGCGTCCTGGGCTGTGACAAACCTTTGAAGATTGAAAGGTTCAGGTTCAGTCATCCACCGTCTCCATAAAAAATTCAGGATATTCCGAAACAAAACCGGCCAGCATCACTTGAATGATCATGAGTCTGCTGGCCGGGATGTTTATTTATCCTAAGAGATCAAATCCGATCAGGCTTCTTTCTGCTCAATGGCCTCAAAAGCCTGCTGCTTTTGCTGATGCAGGACCAGCACTTCGTCCTGGACTTTCTGGAGATATTTCCCGCGCAGAGGGAACCAGATCAGGATAATCGCGCCAAGCAGACAGGCCACGCCAGGGATGACGCCGGCAAAGACCTTCATGCCCATAATGGCTTCCGCTGGCTGTTCGAGGATAATCTCACCCTCATTTGAAGCGCGGGTGAGGAAATTGGTCATTTCCAGAATAAAGGGGATAATCCAAATCGCGATGGACTGCGCCGGTTTGGTGATCAAGGCATTCACGCCAAAGAAGGCCCCTTCCCGCCTGGCCCCAGATCGCAACTCATCTTCATCGGCGACCTGAGCAAACAGGACGTTGGTCAGTGTCTGCGGGCCGGAAAGCCCAAAACCCGCCAGGGCAATACAAACCGGAATCAGCGACTTTGGCACGATGGCAATCGCGATCAACCCGATCCCTGCCACGGTCAGCAGGAATTGCTGCGCCCCAACCACGCCCAGCCACTTGCGGAAGTAGGTCGTGAGCGGAATACCAATGATGAGGGGCACAAAGAGGAAGACCAAAAGCTGCATCGCTGGCCACTGGAGGACATAATCAGCCAGATAATAAATCGAGCCCAGAATGAGCGAACTCATCAGGATTCCCATGAAGTTTTCCGAGACGAGGATCAGGAAGGATTTACTGGTGAAGGTGAATTTGATCGCTTCCCAGAGGGAGAGTTCCTTATCCATCGTGACAAATTCGCGCCGTTCCTTGACCTTGAAGGTTGTCAGCATGATCAACCCCGCGCTGATGACCGCCACGATCACCATCGCAATATAAAGCGGCATGAGAGAAGTGTCGCCGGTCTTGGGACGCACCATATCGGGAATAAGGAAGCCCAGCAGGGTCCCAAGCATCCCAAAGAGCGAACTGGAAATCTGCAGGCCGTTGCGTTGGGCGTCCGATTCCGTCACTTCGGGAAGAAGCGCGGAATAGACCAGGCCAACGATGGTATAGCAGGTGTCATACAGCAGCATGGTGATCAGCATCCACCAGAAGAGCGCCTGCTGCCCGGCTTGCGGGGGCGCAAACCAGACCAGGACAAAGGTCAAAGCCAGGAAAGGCGCCGTGTAGCGCATATAAGGGATGCGCCTGCCCTTCTTGCTGCGGGTGCTGTCGGTGATATACCCAAAAAGCGGGTCATTGAAAGCGTTCCAGATCGCATAAATTGTTGCCGCGATCCCAATCCAGGTGGCATTCAGCCCCAGATAATCCTGATAAAAAATGGTCAGCAGCCCGCCATAGATCCCGGAGATCAATGACGTGCCGAGGGAGGCCAGCCCCCAATAAACTTTATAACTTAGACTGAGCTTGGGTGGTGCAGGTGCAGTTTGTACGGACATCGAACTCTCCTCTTCAATCTGATGTGATTAGGGGGCGGTGGGCATGATCTCCTTGAGCGCCCGGTAACCGATGACATGGATGCCTTCATTTTTGATAAATTCACGGGTGGCTTCGCTCATAAATGTCTCGTAATCGGCAACCCGACAATCCCACGATTTGGTGATGTGGCGTAATTCCGGTGTATCTTTGGAGGGGTGGATGATGAAATGGGTAATGCCCGGTTTGAGCGCCCTGAGGGCGTGCTTGGCCTGCTCAAAACGGTCTGCTGCGACCTCCAGTTCCAAACCAGAAAGGCCATCCAGCAATGGAATGCCCATCTCTTCCAGAGTGTTGATCAACCCGACGGCCATTTCAGCAGCCTGGTTATCCACATCCCTGCGGGCGGCGAAATCCTCAGCCGTCATTCTGGGGAGCATCAGCGGCAGGCCGTATTTGATCGCCAATTGGACATAACCGGGGATGATGGCAGGATGAGCTACCGAACCCATGTGCGTGTCAATATGGGTCAGGTTGATCCCGGCCTGTAAGGCTCTTTGGATCTGCATCTCGAGTTCATTCGTCGCCGCTTCGGAATTGGCATTCGCCCAGATCCCTTCCGAGGTCTTATGGAAATAACCTTCGTCATCCATCAGGCCAGTTTCCGGGTCTCGGGTGCTGATCGGCCCCCAGCGATAGGTCTCCCATTCGCTGGTCAGCGTCATATGCGCGCCGAGATCTGCGGCGGGATGCGCCACGGCGAACTTGGCCGCTTCGAGGAACCAGGGGCAGGGCACCATGACCGCGCCGCTGGAGATCAGGCCAAAATCGACCAGATCGGCGAAAGCATCCACTGAAGCCTGGCACATGCCGATATCATCGGTATGGATGATGATCACCCGATCATCATTTGAAAATCCGAGTTTCTTCAATACGGGGTTAGGCTGCATGAGAACTTCCTTTTTGGGTTTTGTTGGAAAGTACTTCTCAATTATAAATAATTTTCAGACAAACTTCAGCTAAATTTAGTTGAAATCCTAATCTGGGCGACTTGATTATTGTAATTACAATGTCTACACGAAAGTTGTTTTTGATAATTTCCCTAACGCCCAATTGCAGCATATTAAAATCAATGGGTTTGGGTCAATCTCAGCCCGGCCAAGTAAAACCGCATTATACTAAGGCATTATGAAAATCATCCAGGTCATCCCAACTTATAACGAAGCCGAGAACCTCCCCATCCTGGTGAATGCACTGCTTTCTCAGGAAATTGAAGGTCTATATATATTGATCGTGGATGACAACAGTCCCGATGGGACCGGCAGGGTCGCGGACCAACTGGCGAGTGAACATCCGGACCAGGTGGCCGTCCTGCACCGTCAGGGCAAGGAAGGCCTGGGAAAAGCCTATATCCAAGGATTCAGGCAGGCTCTGGATCAGGGTGCAGAGGTGATTGGGATGATGGACGCCGACCTGAGCCACCCCCCGAACCGGCTGCCCGCCTTGCTGAACGCTCTTACTGAGGCGGATGTCGTGATCGGCTCTCGCTATACACCCGGCGGCAGCGTGGATAAGACCTGGCCGATGTTTCGAAAGTTTCTCTCCTGGTTCGGCAACACTTATGCCCGCACCATTCTGGGCCTGCCCATCAAAGACACCACCGGCGGTTACAGGCTTTGGCGGCGGGAAGCTCTGGAAACCATCCACTTTGAAGAAACCCGTTCCAGCGGCTATGTCTTTATCGTTGAACTGGCTTACATGGCCAAGTTGGCCGGGCTGAAGTTTGCTGAAGTGCCGATCTATTTCGCTGAGCGCAGTCACGGGGAATCCAAGATGTCATTACGGATTCAGATTGAAGCGGCCTTACGGGTCTGGCAGCTCCGGCGGCTTTACCGCGATCGCTAACCCCCAATTTCTAAAATCTCAGGAATTGTAAACCTTCACCAGGCGGATCCATTCTTCCAGGGTAAGACTTTCCGGTCGCGCGTCCGGCGCAATCCCTGCTTTTTCCAACATCAGGGTGACCGAGTCGATGTCTCCGCCCAGCAGCGACCGCAGCGAGTTGCGCAGCATCTTGCGCTTCTGGTTAAAACCCGCATGCGCCAGCTTGAAAAGGTCATCGGTCTCCGCCTGAGTGAGCAGAGGGTTCTCATATAAATCCACAATCAGCACGCTGGAATCCACGTTGGGCGCCGGGTAAAAACACCGGGCCGGGATCTGGCTGCTGACCCGGGGCGTGCCGTAAACCAGCACGGAAAGGGAGAGCAGGCTCATCTTTTCATCCCGGTTAGTGATCCGTTCCGCCACTTCCTTCTGCATGGTCAGCACCAATTTAGCCGGACGGGTTTTGGCTTCCAGCAGGTGGCGGATCACCGCGGAGGTGATGTAATACGGGATATTGGCGATCACCAGATAGCCATCCTGTTGAAAGAGTGTTTCAGGGGAGATCTCCAGAATATCCCCTTTTACCAGGCTGATATTCGAGAATGGCGCTGTGACTTCCTCCAATGCCGGGAAGAGATGTGCGTCAATTTCAATCGCTGTTACGGATTGGGCGCTGTCGCCCAGCAGGCGGGTCAGGCTGCCCAAACCGGCGCCGATCTCCAAGACGTGATCGGTCGGTCCGACGCCGGAATCCCGCACGATCTTGACCAGCGCATTATGGTCCGCGAGGAAATTCTGTCCCAGTGATTTTTGGGGACGCAGACCGAATTTCTGCAGCAGTTCGGGGATTCGCAGGGGTTCAAGGGTCATGGTGTGATGATCGCAGGGATATATCGGTCCGGCACGGGCGTCAGGAAGTACATGGTGGTCCAGCCGTTGGTCCAGGTGATTTCATCCGTATTCCGGAATGCCAGGTCAATCCAGGGCGTGTTGCCGCTGCACCCGCCGCAGACATCGCCGATGATCCCATAGCCATAGCCCTGCACATACACCGACAGGTCGGCCATCGCCAGCCCTTCCGGAACCGAATACCACCAGGGCATCACGGCGATAATCCCCTTTTGCAATGGATAACCGCCGGCCGTGCCGTCATAACAGTTGCCATAAGCGTCGCAGGGAACATAATAAGTCGCGTAGACGCTCTTTTTTCGCCAGTATTCGATCGTAATCCCGTCCACAACCGCGGTCTGGATCACGATATCGGTGCCATAGCCGAGGACGCCATCTCTGGCTTCGCTGGCCTGCCAGGTACCGTCGCTGTCCCGCCAGACTTCCTCGCCATCGGCGTAACGCACGCGGATCCGGGAAGCATAAATCCCTTTTTGTCCGGCCTCGACGACGGAAGTCTGATCGAGTGGTGTGTTGGGATCTTCCACATAGGTATTGGCATAAGCCACTTCATCCGTGGCAATCTGGATCTCTTCGTGAACCCGCACAACCTCGATCCAGCCATCCTCAGGCAAAGCAGCCGTTTCATCCGGCAGGCTGTAATCCAAATCCTGCAGAGGGATATCCAATGCCAGCAAGGCATCACCCACAGTGGCGGCAGCCGTCATCCCGGTGATGGATGTCCCATCCACCTCCACGGTTATCGCCCGGGCCTTGCGGATACTCACCTCCAAGGGGCCATCGATCGGGGTCTCCAGGTCAAGGGAGACCACATCCTGCGGGGAGACAGTAATTTGTGCCGCTTCCAGGGCAGCCCCGAGAGTAGCTTCGGCGCTGTAGATGGTGACGATTTGGCCGTCCAGTTCCAGCGTGATCGGCTGGGCGGGCAGATATTGCAGGACAAACCCGGCATTGGTATCCAGCGCCACCAGGGCATCCACCCGAGCGCCGTTCACCCGCACCTGATCGTTGGGATAGAGGAGGATTTCCGCCTGGTCCAGCAAGTTGGCGGGAATCGATTCGGCGGAACGAAGCGAGATTTCATATTCAGGCGTAACGAGTACGACTTCCCGGGCAGCCTGAACGGTCACCACCGGCGTGTTCCAGATCAGCCGTCCCTGCGCGGGTTGGGATTTATTGGCGGAATCAGCGGGTATGCCCGCCGCCCGCAGCACACCGGATACGGTCAGCGCCGGGGTACGCACCGTTTGCGCCGTTCCATCCACGATGACGGTCACAGTGCGCATCAGGCCGAACCAGATCAATACCAGTCCGGCCAGGATCGCGAGAATGGCGGCCGGGAAGGCAAGTGTCCTGTTCTTATTCAGGTTTTGTTTGAAAGTGTCGAATTTGGTCATGATTTGGCATCCTGAAGCGATTTTTCGTCACTCAGGGATATTTTTGCAGTATAACACACCCAAAGGATTTGGCAAGTGAGGGTATTGCATCCCACTTCGCTCCGCCACGGGGTTTATGTCGTAAACTCGCAATGACAAATTATTATCAATCACTGCGAGGAGGTAATAATCTACATGGCAGGGATAGTAGTTTTTAAGGCTTCCCCTTGCCCCCTTCGGGCACGGCATCGTTCTTACTCCTTGAGGGGAAGCTGTCTGCGCAGCAGACTGATGAGGTGAATACCCCTCATCCGGCGTTTCACGCCACCTTCCCCACCAGGGGGAAGGCTTAATCTATCTTTATTGATATTTTCTTTCGTCGACAACTTCGTCCAGCCTACATATCAAGAAGAAATTTACCCAAACCCACCTGCTTCGCAGGCACCCTTCCTTTTAGGAAGAAAACAGGTGGGGATGCATCGGTAGAACAAGGCTTCCCCTTGAGGGGAAGCTGTCTGCGCAGCAGACTGATGAGGTGAATACCCCTCATCCG
>CAYUSC010000005.1:0-5723 GCA_964447265.1 uncultured Candidatus Brevefilum sp. | reverse complement strand
CTTTATTGATATTTTCTTTCGTCGACAACTTCGTCCAGCCTACATATCAAGAAGATATTTACCCCAACCCGCCTGCTTCGCAGGCACCCTTCCCCGACCCCCTCAATTTTTTCGGGGGCTTCGTCGTTTTACTCCTTGGGGGAAGGGACGGGGATGGGGTAATTATTTTCTCTATAGGGGCGGGTCTTGTGCCCGCCAAAAAAGGCGTCCACAAGGGACGCCTCTACGGAATGATCGATATTTCTCCTCATCCGGCGTCTCACACCACCTTAATGCCTCCTCGCACCTGGGGGGGAAGGCACCATCAAAAACAGATTGCTTCGTAAACTCGCAATGACACACTGGGATCACTGAATCTTCAGCAGGAAACCCAACAACGCTTCCTGCCAGGGCTCCTCTTCCGGATTAGAAAACTGGATCCGGTAGGCATTCTTCCCGGTCATCACCGGACGCGCGAACTCCCGTAACTTGCGGGATTGCACGCCATCGGGCAGCGGCGGATAGCGCAAAACAAGCTGGCGGCCTTCAAATCCCACCGATGCCAGCCCGGCATTGGCGGCCAGCAGTTTCACTCGAATCTGATAGATCAGGTTGCGTACCTGTTCAGGCAGCGGCCCAAAGCGGTCCTCAAATTCCATTTCAATCGAAGCCAGTTCGACCTCGTCCTTGAGATCCGCCAACCGGCGATAGAGCTTGAGCCGCAGGCTCTGGTCGGAGATGTAGAAATCCGGAATGCCGATCGACAGCGGCAGATTGACCACCGTCGGAATGATCAGCGACGCATCCAATAAAGAGGCGTCCTTCGGCCCTTCCATCCCGGAGGCCATCCGGAACTGCTTGACGGCCTGCGCCAACAGCTTGGTGTAGAGATGGAAACCCACGGAGGCAATATAACCCGACTGGCGCGTCCCCAGCATCTCACCGGCGCCGCGCATTTCAAGGTCCCGCATGGCGATGGCATAACCCGATCCAAGTTGGGTATTCTCCGCCAGCACTTCCAGCCGCTCCTGCCCATCCACCGTGGGCGGCTTGACCCGGTGCCGGAACAGGTAGGCATAAGCCCGTTGGGCGCCGCGGCCCACCCGCCCTCGCAACTGATAAAGCTGCGCCAGGCCAAAAGTGTCCGCCCGGTCCACAATCAGGGTGTTGGCATTGGGGATATCCAGCCCCGATTCGATAATCGAGGTGCACAGCAGAATATCAATCTCACCGGCGCTGAAGGCATGCATAATATCCGCCAGCTTGTTCTCATCCATCTGCCCGTGGGCGATCCCGATCCGGGCTTCCGGAACCAGTTTTTCCAGGTGGCTCTGCATCGCCAGGATGGTCTGGACGCGGTTATGCACAAAGAAGATCTGCCCGCCGCGTTCCAGCTCCCGTACCACCGCCTGACGCACCAGTTTCGGGTCGTAGGGGCCGATATGGGTCACAATCGGCAGCCGCTCTTCGGGCGGCGAACTGATCGTGGAGATATCCCGCACACCGGTCAGCGCCATATAGAGCGTGCGCGGGATGGGCGTGGCCGTCAGGGTCAGCACATCCACCGAGGTGCGCAGCTGCTTCAAATGTTCCTTATGCGCCACGCCGAAACGCTGTTCCTCATCAATCACCACCAGCCCCAGGTCCTTAAAAGAAACATCCTGAGAAAGCAGCCGGTGCGTCCCGATCACGATATCCACATTGCCCTGGCGCAAATCCTTGATGATCTTGTCCTGCTGCTGGGGCGTGCGGAAACGGGAAAGCATCTCCACCGTGACGGGGAAGGCGGCCAGGCGCGAACTGAACGTATCAAAATGCTGCTGGGCCAGCACCGTGGTCGGCACCAGCACAGCCACCTGTTTGCCATCCATAACGGCCTTGAACGCCGCCCGCAGGGTCACTTCCGTCTTGCCATAACCGACATCCCCGCAAAGCAGCCGATCCATCGGGCGGGCCGCTTCCATATCGGCTTTGATCTCGGTCAGGGCCTGAAGCTGGTCTTCCGTCTCAATATAGGGGAAGCTGGCTTCGAGTTCCCGCTGCCAGGGGGTATCGCCACTGAAGGCATAGCCCTCCGCCACCTGGCGGCTGGCATAGAGTTCCAGCAGCTCTCCGGCCACTTCCTGCACGGCCTCGCGGACCTTCGATTTCGTGGCCTGCCAGGTGACCCCGCCCAAACGGGAGATATGGGGCGACTGCCCTTCCGAGCCGATATACCGCGTCAGCCGGTCGGCATGGTGGATCGGGACAAAAAGCTGGTCCTGTTCCGCATATTCCACGCAGAGATATTCCTGCTGAACGCCGTCCTGGTTACGCTGCACCAAACCGGTATACTTGCCGATCCCTTGATCGACATGCACCACCCAGTCACCGGGCTGCAGGTCGGCATAGCTCGATTCCGGCGCTTCCGCGGTCGGGCGATAACGCCGCCTGGGCTGCGGCCGGGACCAGCCGAAGATTTCGTCATCCGTCAGCAGGTGAATGGTCGTCCCGCTGGGCGGCCGGAGCGTCCAGCCCCCGGCCAATGTACCCTCGATGAAGCGGATGGCTGCCAGTTTCTCCGAGGGCTCATCCAGCATCATCTGCTGTTCCTGCCAGAGGTCGCGCAGGCGCTGGGCCTGGCGGGAGACGATCACCCAATCCTCGCCCTTCTGCTCCAGTTCCACCAAAAAGTCGATGAACGCCCGCAGCTTGCCTGCGAACCGGGGGCCGGGCTCGAAGGAAGCCGCCAGCTTGGGGACATCCGGAGCGTGGGTGTGCCCCAATTCCACCACGGGCCGGCTGCCCAGCCGGTCTTCAAGTTCCGACCAGGTCAGATAGGGCACCGGGAAATCCTCGGGCAGTTCACCCTCCCGAATGGCCTCTTCCCGGCGGGAGAGGCTCTCCTCCTCGATATCCATCACCGCGGCGGAGATGAACTCCTGCCCGTCCAGGGCGATCAGGGTGTTATCCGGCAGGAAATCCAGCATCGAACCGGCCATCGAATGCGCCAGGGGAATCTGATATTCCTTCAACTCCGTCAGCTCGATCCCCGCTTTCTGGGCGGCAACCGGCAGGATCTCCCGCGCCGGGGGGATCGTCAACACGTCCACGGCATCCACCGTGCGCTGAGAGGCCGGGTCAAAGGCGCGCATCGTGTCAATCTCATCGCCAAAGAACTCGATCCGCACCGGCTGGGGTTCGCCCGGCGGCCAGACATCCAGAATGCCGCCGCGCCGGGAAAACTGCCCGGCTTCGACCACGATATTGGCGTATTCATAGCCGATATCCACCCAGGCGCGGGTCAGCTCATCAGGCGTCACCTGCTGGCCAAGCCGCAATGTGCGGGTATGTTTGAGATAGTCCCTGCGGGGGATGGTGCGGGTCATCAAAGCCCGGATGGGCGTCACGATCACAGGCGGGATGGCCGGCGAAGGGGTGTTGGGGATCAATGTGCGCGCCAGCATGGTCAGCACCTGCAAGCGGTCCCGACGGGTACCCTTGCCCCATCCGGCCTGCTCATAAAAGAGCGGGTTCGGTTCGGGGAAGTAATAGGCGGGGACGTCCTGCAGCCAGAACTGCAGCTCATCATACAGCGCCAGGGCGCGGTCGGCGCGGTTGGTGATCAGCAGGATCGGCCGGTTCAGGTCCGCCTGCAGCCTGGCCACCAGCGGCAGGCGCGCGGCGCGCGGCAAGCCCAGGCCGCGGGCGGTGGTCACCGTTTCCGCGCCGGTCACCAACCGGGCCAGCAGGTCCTGGTAGGCGGCGAGCTTACCGATCCGATCCAGTAAGGGCATCAGTCCTCGTCAAACACTTTCCCGTTGAAAGTGGTCATGGCTTTATCAATCCCCTCCACGATGAACATCCGAATCGCTTCCACCGCGGTCTCTCGCAGGCCGGGCAGCCATTCGATCTGATCCGCTTCAAAATCATGGAGGACGTAATCCTTGGGGTCCATCCGTCCCGGCGGGCGGCCGATCCCCACCCGCAGGCGGGCAAAATCCCGCGTGCCCAGCCGGGCCACGATCGATTCCATCCCGCGCTGGCCGCCCGTCCCACCGGAGGGACGCAGCCGCAGCGTGCCAAAGGGCAGGTCCAGGTCGTCATGCACCACCAGCAGGTGGTCATTGGGCACCTTGAAGAAACGCATCAACGCGCCGACCGCCTGGCCGGACTCGTTCATGTAGGTCTGGGGCTTGGCGACCACGACATCCGCGCCGGCAAACCCACCCTTGCCCATCAGGGCGCGGAACTTCACCCGAGTCAGCGGGATGGAAGCCAGTTCCGCCAGAGTGTCCGCCACGAGGAAGCCGGCGTTATGCCGGTTCAGGCGGTATTGCGGGCCGGGGTTGCCCAGGCCAACGATCAAATAGGGTGCGTTTTCGTTCTTCATAAATAGTCTCATCACCGGTTCTTTCAAGATTTGTGACGCGGTAAAAGTCCGTAAAACGCGTTTACGGGCCTTTGAAATATCAACATCAGACCTTTAAGTTTAGCACAAAAAGGGGCGGAGAGAATGGTGAATGGGGGATGGTGAAGAGTGAATTAGGTACCGGGTAACTGGGTATTGGGAATTATTCCCAGGGTGCGCCAAAAAAGTGGGCTGGAAAATCCAGCCCACCTTGAATCACATATGTTTTTATCGTAAAAGCCCCTACCCCACACTCTCCTCGACGATGCGGATCTCGTCATCGGTCAGGCCGTAAAGCTCATAGACCAACCGGTCAATTTCCGCATCCGTGGCATCAATTTGGCGCTGGAGTTGGTTCTTTTCATTGGGCGTATTGGCATTCGGCATGCGTTTATTCAGATCAAGCATTGTCCCGACTAAATTTTCAACCCTATCCCGATACTTCCTATCTTGGGAAACTTCTGAATTTATCACACGAATTGGATATGGTTCTAAGTATTTTGTCTTGAACCTAAAATATCCACCCCGTAAAACATTTCCTGTGTTCTTGATAAAGAACCAAAAAAGTTTTGAATTTAAAATACCAAGGAAATATTTCTGTAAGTCACGATAATTTTCAAGAAAGGAAACACTATAAACCGTCGTAGTATGGTAATAAATCCCTTCACTGTCAAGGGACATCTGTGGTCCATAAGCAATATCAGGTAGAACAATTTTCGTGTTTTCATAATCAACCATACTTTGAGGTCGACTAAACGCATAGAAGAATTGACCTTTGTATTTTCCCCTCTCTCGTTCTGATAACACCTCGCGGTTTTCTAGCAAATAATTCCACCCTTTTGGATAATTCATTTTTAAATAAGGTTGTGACATAATGGAAAACGAATCGCCAGATATGATATAGGGGAAAACCACAACATTTTCTGGCGAAAGAGCCTCGTAACGGTGGATATCTTTTCCCATTAGAAACGGTTTAAGTAAACCCGATTCAATTTCCACCTGCTTATCAAGATAAGTAGAATAGCAGGTAAAGATGCCATTCTCTTCTTTTATCATTTGTAAAACATAAATTTTATCGGCACTTGTAGCAATCCCTTGAAAGATTTTTTTTGTGATGGAACCTAAAGTATTTGGCTGAAGATTTAATTTATCCATCACCCGTTGGGTTTTATCTGAAAAGAAAACCCATTCTGAATCACTGTTTGGTAATGAAAGTGTCGAAAACTTTTCAAATAACCCACGAGCAAAAATACATTTTGCCAGACGGAAAAATACTTACAGAAAACATACAGGGAATTATGCCCTGTATGTTTTCACATTGTTTGCATAACGATTGAAAAATTTTGAAATGTGT
>CAYUSC010000004.1:4196-44851 GCA_964447265.1 uncultured Candidatus Brevefilum sp. | reverse complement strand
CCGTCATGGGTCGGCGCTTCCACCGGGAAGGTGTCAATCTTCGGGGTATCCATGATGCCGGGGATGTGATATTGCCGGAACCCTTCGGTGAGGTTGTGTCCCTCTTCGAGCAGGACCTCTTCCATCAGGGCATGCCCCACCCCCATCACCGTGCCGCCTTCCACCTGGGCATTGAACCCCAACGGATTGATCACCTCACCCGCGTCATTGGCGGTGATCACATGCAGCACCTTGATCTCCCCCGTTTCCAGATTGATCTCAATTTGGACCGCCTGCACCGCGAAGGAGAAAGCAAAGTGAATATCGCCATCCGTACCCAGCGGTTCGGTTGCCGGTGCAGAATAACGATAGGTCTCTGCCGTTGCAATTCCCTCCGCCGTCATCAACTGATACAGGGCTTGCAAGTCAAATGATTGGTCACCTGCCCGCACCTGGCTGTTCATGAATTGAATTTCCTCGCGATCAAGGCCAAAATGATCCGCCAGGAATTCCACGATCTTCTGGCGAAATGCGCGTGCCGCAAATTTCGAGGCGTTTCCGGTGACATATGTCTGGCGGGAAGCCGTGGTCGGGCCGCCATCCGGCGCATGATCGGTATCCATCACATGCACCTGCACATCCGCTGGATCGGCATCCAGTTCTTCAGCAACGATCATCCGCAGCACGGTCACCAGTCCCTGGCCCAGTTCGGCCGCGGAAGACCGCACATCATACTGTCCATTTGGCTGCAGCTCAACAATTGCACCCGAGCTGTCATCTGCGCCGCTGCCCAAGCCGGTATTCTTGAATGCCGCGGCCACGCCCCAGGTGCGCACAAATTCGCCGCCCTCGCGCGTAATCCGCTCAGGCTCAAAGGGTTTATCCCCAGCCACCTCATGCAGCTTAGCTTCGACCTTATCCAGGCATTCCACCAAACCGACGCTGTCCACCAGCAATTGGTTGGTATTGGTCCGGGTCCCCGTCCGCAGGGCGTTCATCCGGCGGAAGGCGAAGGGGTCCAATCCCAGTTGGCGGGCCAGCATGTCCATCATACTCTCAATGGCAAAGCTCGCCTGGATCACCCCAAAACCGCGGAAGGCACCCGAAGGCGGGTTATTGGTGAACATCGCGTAACAATCCGCCTTGGTGTGCGGAATGACATAACATCCGGCGGAATGGGTTGTTGCCCGCGTCATCACCTTATCACCCAGCGAGGCATAAGCACCCGTATCGCCATACAGCAAAGTTCTCGCCGCGGTAAGATGCCCATCCTGCTTCACCCCCAGTTTGACCGTGATCTGGGTGGCATGTCGTTTGGGGTGTACCAGCAAGGATTCTTTCCGGTCAAAGAGCAGCTTTACCGGCCGCCCGGTGACATTGGCTAAAAGCGCGGCGTGGATCTGTCCGGCAATATCCTCCTTGCCGCCAAAGCCGCCCCCCATCGTCTGGCCGGCGATATGAACCCGTTTCTGTGGCCAATCCAGCGCCTCCGCCACCTGCCGCCGGTCCTCATAAGGAATTTGCGAGGCGACATAGACCGTCATCCGGCCGTCTTCAGTCGGTAAAGCCACGCTGCACTCCGGCTCCATGAAAGCATGATCCATGGTTGGTGTGGTGAAGGTCTCTTCAAGGACCAGATCCGCCTCAGCAAAGCCCTGCGTCAGGTCCCCCTTGCGCACCTTGATATGTTCCATCAGGTTGCCCGTCTCGCGCAGCTTTGGCGCATCCGGCTCGCAGGCTTGCACCGGCGATGAAACCACCGGCAGCGGGTCCACCTCAACTTCAATCAATTCAATTGCCTGGTCGGCGATCGCCTGAGTCTCCGCTGCCAGGATGGCAACAGCGTCTCCTTCGTAACTGACCTGCTCCCCCACCCCCACCATCACGGGCCAATCCGGAAACACCAGACCGTGCCTATGCGAACCGGGGATATCGTCCGCCGTCAGAACAGCGACCACACCCGGAAAAGATCGCGCTCGGGTCACATCCAGTTTTGTCAACATGCCGTGGGGCGCCAATGCCCGTTTGACCCTGGCAAAGAGCATCCCCTCAAAAGCCAGGTCATCGGTGAAAACAGCCTCCCCGGTCACTTTCTCTTCCGCGTCAGGCCGGACTCCCATCCGTCCAACGACTTTACCGGGACGTACGGAATCGGTCACCTCGGGTGGTTTGACGGGTTCGCCGGTTCGCAGGGCTTCCGCCGCTGCCAAAACCGCCTTTTCAATCGAGGGATAACTGCCGCAGCGACAAAGGTTGCGTTTCAACGCTTTCCGGATGTCATCAGAGCTTGGGTTTGGATTATTCGCAAGCAGAGCATAAGATGCCATGATCTGCCCCGGCGTACAGAAACCACACTGCACCGCGCCATGATCGACGAATGCTTTTTGCAAAGGGTGCAATTTTCGGACGCCATCCACAACCTCGGCCACCCCCTCGATGGTCAGAATCGTCTTGCCATCCGCTTTTTCCGCCGGGAACAGGCAAGACTTGACCGGCCGGCCATCCAAAAGGACCGTGCACGTGCCGCACTGTCCCTCTCCGCACCCAACCTTCGTCCCGGTCAGGTGGAGGCGTATTCGCAATGTGTCGACGAGTTTTTCGCCGGGTTCAATGGAAAAAGAATACGCCTGTCCATTGACAGTGATGTGAATGATAGAGTTCATATAGATTTAGAATAATAGTTATAGGCCGCGTTCACCCCGGATATAGGGGATACCCAGGGCAGCCGGCGTCCCTCGCCGGTTCCTTCTGGCTGCGCCGGAACCCCAAACCAGTGCCACGATCGTCAGCAGGAAGGGCACCATCTGCAGGAAGAAGACCAGGTTCAGATCATAGAAGAATGGATTGCGCAGGCCAAAGATCATGGATGGCCCCTGCAGGTCCAGCGTGAACCGCCGCAGCATCCCAAAGAAGTAACCACCCACCGCGGCCGTGATCGGGTTCCAGCGGGCAAAAATCACCAGGGCAATGGCAATCCAGCCCTGCCCGGAGGTCGTCAGGTTGCTGTACCACCCGGGTGAGATCGCAATGCTGATCGTCGCCCCGGCCATACCGGCAAAACAGCCGCCGATAAAGGTGTAAAGATAACGCGTGGCATAAACGTTGATCCCGAGGGTGTCCGCCGCGGAGGGCTTCTCGCCCACTGCCCTCATGTGCATTCCAGGGCGCGTCTTGTAAATGTAATACCAGGATAGTGGGATCAGCAGGTAGCCGATAAAGACCATTAGGTTGAAATCCGTGAAGAAAATCGGCCCGATGAAAGGAATTTTCGACAGCAAGGGGATGGAAAAGGAAGGCAGCGTGGGTGTGTTAAGGCCAGTTAATCCCTCACCCAGAACCAGCGCCAACCCTGTCCCCAAAAACGTCAAAGATAGACCGCTGACCGTCTGGTCAGCTTGCAGAGAGATGACCACCAAACCATGCATCAGACTGAGGATGCCACCGGCGAGGATCCCCGCCAACAAACCCAGCCAGGCATTTTGGGTCACATAAGACACTTTGAAGGCAGCCATCGCACCGATCAGCATCATGCCTTCCACCCCAAGGTTCATCACGCCGGAGCGTTCCGCCAGAATTTCACCAATGGCGGCGATCAGCAAGATAGTGCCCGTGGATAATCCGGCCCGTAAAATAACCATTAAGTTCATGCCAATTCCTCCTGACGGGTGCGAACGATGCGAACTCGATAACGCAGGAAAACGTCACTGCTGATCACCAGGAACAGGATTGTGCCCTGGATCAAAAATGAAAGCCCCGAAGGCTGAATCTCACGGCCGGCGACGATCAACGCGCCAAACAGGATCGCCACCGGGATCACAGCAAAGGGATTGAGCTTTGCCAGCCAGGCCACGATCACGCCCGAAAAGCCATAATTCGATGAGATCCGTTCCTGCAAACGGTGAACCACACCGGTCACTTCCGACATCCCGGCCAGCCCGGCCAGAGCGCCGGAAAGCATCATCACCAGGATGATGTTCTTCTTGATATTGATCCCGGCGTAATTCGCCGCCTTGGGGTTGTCGCCAATCAAGGTGATCTCGTAACCCCAGCGGCTGTGTTTCAGGATCACCCAGATCAGAACAGCCGCCACCAGCCCAAAGACCACGCCCAAATGAAGCGTGATCCCTGAAAAGAAGGGGTGTTCGCGGGCCAAATCTGCCAGCCTGGGCAGCCAGGCCACCTTTTCAAAGGTCGGCGTCATCTGGAAACCGGCGTCGCTGTATTTACCGAAAATCCAGAAGTTGTTCCAGTAAACGGCAACATAATTCAGCATCAGCGTCGTGATAATCTCATTGACGTTGAACACGGCTTTCAAGAAACCGGGGATAAAGCCATAAAGCGCACCGCCCAGAATACCCATCACCGCCATCAGGGTCAGCACCATCCACTTGGGGCTGTCCAGAGGGATGATCGGAACCAGAACAACCATGCTGGCAAAGAAGGCGCCCATATAGAACTGGCCTTCACCGCCAATATTGAGAATATTCATTTTGAACGCAACGGCACAGCCCAAACCAATCAGGATCAAGGGTGTGGCCTTGACCAGAATATCCGAGAACGCCCCCCAGCTCCCGAAAGCGGCGCTAAAGAAGTATTTGAACACCCGGAAGGGGTTTCCGCCAATGGCCCACAAAACAAATCCACTGATGATGAAGGCAACCACAATCGCACCCAGCGAAGTGGCTAAGGGCATCCATTTGGGGACATCTTTTGTCCGAGGTTCAAACTTGATCTTAAAAGGAAGTCTCATTCATCTCTCCTCAGTGTCCCGGTCATCATCATCCCGATCTGATTGAGGTCCGCTTCGCTGGCGGCCATCTGTCCAACCAGCTCACCCTCAAAGATCACGGCAACTCGATCACTCAGCATTAATAGTTCGTCCAATTCCTCAGAGATGAGCAGAATGGCCGCCCCTTTCTGACGTTGCTCCAATAAAAGCCGCTGGATACCTTCAATTGCGCCAACATCAAGCCCACGGGTGGGCTGCATGGCAACGATCAATTGGGGGTCGCCGGAAATCTCCCGGGCCAGGATTAGCTTCTGCAGGTTCCCACCGGATAATTTCCGCGCCTGGGTATCCACCGTGGGCGCCTGAATGTCATAAACGCCTTTCAGGTCCTCCGCGTGGTCATTGGCAGCCATGTAATTGATCCGCCATCCATTGCTGATGGGGTCCTGACTGTAATTCTTCATAATGGTGTTCTTGGTAATCGAAAGGTTGGGCGCTGTGCCCACCCCGGTCCGATCTTCAGGGATATGTGCCAGGCCGCACCGGATGGATTTGCGAGGCGAGCAGTTACCGACTTCCGTGCCATTGATCCGGACGGAGCCTTCGCTTTGGCGCAGGCCGGTCACAGCTTCCACCAATTCACTTTGACCGTTCCCTGCGATGCCCGCGATGCCCAGGATCTCCCCTTCTCTGATCTGAAAAGAGACATTCCTCACAGCGGGCAAACCCCGATTATTCTCGGCGGAAAGGTTGGCAACATCCAAGACCACTTTGCCGGGTTCCTTCTCTTGTTTATCCACCTGGAAGATCACCTTACGGCCCACCATCAATTCGGCTAATTGGGTGCGGTTCAATCCTTGCGGGTCAATCCCCTCGGCTGTGGCCTTACCCTTTCGGAGTACGGTCAACCGGTCCGCAACCGATTGGACCTCATTGAGTTTGTGGCTGATGAAGATGATCGATTTGCCCTGCTTCACCAACGTGCGCATGGTCTCCATCAACTCATCAATCTCCTGGGGGGCCAGAACAGCGGTCGGTTCGTCGAGGATCAGGATATCCGCCCCCCGATAGAGGGTTTTCAGGATTTCCACCCGCTGCTGCTCCCCAACGGAGAGCTGCCATATCTTGGCGGTCGGGTCCACCTTCAAACCAAAAGTCTCCTGCAATTTCTCAATCTTTTTATCATACGTGGCCAGCCGCATGAAGAATTTTGGTTCGTTGAGACCCAGCAGGATATTTTCAGTCACCGTCAGCGTGGGCACCAACATGAAATGCTGATGCACCATCCCGATCCCGGCGGCAATCGCATCTTTGGGAGAACGGAAAGAGACCGGCTTGCCTTTGATCCTGATCGTCCCGGATTCGTGTTGGTATAACCCCGAAAGGACGTTCATCAAAGTGCTCTTACCAGCCCCGTTTTCGCCCAATAATGCATGAATTTCTCCCTGAAGCAGATTGAAATTCACATGATCATTTGCTAAAACCCCGGGGAAACGGATGACAATATCCCGCATTTCAACAGCGTAAGCGTTCTCAACAGGTAATTGTGTCATAAAACCAACTTAGTTAATAATTGCACCAACAAAGGTGCGAGAATAAGTCCGAAATTGACAACCAGGAAACTGCGTGGGCAGTTTCCTGGTTGCGGTCGTTAATTTGTGTTACTCAAGCGAGGGCAGTTCAGCGGTGATGTTCTCGTTCCACCAGTACATACAGGTGGTGCAATCACTACCAAATTCAGCGAAACCATCCAGGTCGAGTTGTTCGAGACTCACGCCATCGGCCAGGATAAGGTTACCCTGATTGTCATAGATCGGGCCCTTGAAGACATCGAACCGTGTGAATTCACCGGCAAGCATCTGAGCCAGAGTTTCGCGAACCAACTGCAGATCCTCAGCGGGCAGATCAGCCACACCGGGCATCAGTTCTTCGCCGTCCATGAAGCCATAGAGGCCCAGGGCGCCGGAATCGGCATCGAAGTATTCCCATCCGCCAACCCAGGTGCCGGCACGGGCTTCTTCAATGATCCGAGCATATTCCACACCCCAGTTCCAGTACATGGAGGTGAGGCAGGAATCCAGGGTGCAGTTTCCATAATAGTCATAGGTGATGCCCCATTTGCCCTCAGGAGCGACAATCGCGGGGGCGGGGGTATCGGCGCCGGTCATAACTACCTGAGCGCCGGCGGAGAACAGTGATTCAGCGCCTTCCTGCTCGAGGATTGGATCGTGCCAGGTGTTGATGAAGCGGACATCAATCGTGCATTCCGGGCAGGTCTGCATGACACCAAGGGCGAAAGCGTTGCCCAAGCGAAGTTCTTCGGGGATCGGGAAGGTGGCCATGTAACCAATCTTCGGATTGCCGTCCATCTTCGCCCGTGAACCAGCCAGCATACCGGCCAGATATTTTATATCTTCCATCGCGCCCATCAGGTTGCCGAAGTTCGCGCCGTTGGCTTTGTAGCCGCTGACATGAATAATGTTCACGTTCGGGAATTCGTCTGCAACGATCTCAGAAGCATCCATGAAACCGAAGGAGGTGGTGAAGATCATGTCGAAGCCCTTGCGAGCCAGTGAGCGAATGACCTGTTCAGCATCAGCGCCCTCAGGAACGTTCTCGATATAGGCTGTGTGAACGCCATCGAGGGTTTCTTCAACATACATCCGGCCGACATCATGGGACTGTGACCAGCCGCCATCATCGTGCGGACCAACATAGACAAAGGCCACGTTGTACATGCCTTCTTCAGGGACAGGGATCTGGAAGCCGGCGACAGTTTCTCCGGTATCTGCTACGGCTTCAGTTTCTTCTACAACCCCGGGTTCGTCGCCAGCTTCAGTGGCTGCGGGCGTGCCACAGGCTGAAAGGACGAAAGCCGAAATCAGTAAGATCGCGAACAGCAAAAAAACATGTTTTCTCATCTCTTATCCTTCTTCTTCTATATTAGTGGTTGGATAGAATTGACCGAATTTGTTAGTTTTTCGCCATTTTCTCCTTTTCTAAATAAGCCAAGCGGATCGAGTGATGGAAAACATAGTCTGCCCTCATTCGATCACGTGGTGATGAAATAATAAATAGCGCAATTGATTTTTATACAGAAAAAATGAATCCGGCATGGACTGATAGGTGGCACACATTCCCCGAGATACGACTCGTGTGTTTTTAGAAGTCTGGTGGTTCCTAATGCAAGAAGTTTTCCTTGCTATCATAACCTCAACCCATTCGGTAACGGTCAGTCAGTAGACAGATTTTATCATATATATTGGTGAGAATAATTTGTCTAGACATCTTAACGAACTGTTTACATCCGGTCAATCAGATAAGTGGTCCCTCCTATTAATTGTCAGACCTATACCCACTATTTTAACCGAAAATGCGAAAATTCATAGGCTTTTTTCCACCTTTTTAACCTAATTCATCTTTCTGGACGGCATAAAGCAGCCGTTTGAACTGCTGAAAACAATTCTGGTAGACCTGATGGTTCAGCTCATTCGGGGTAAATACCTTCACAATCGGCAGGAAATTGCTAACTTCAGAATACTCTCTGATCACACCCAAAGCCTTCATCCCCACCATTGCCGCCCCCACAATCGATCCTTCCAGGTTCTCCGGCGTCTCAATCGGAGCGCCAAAGATATCCGCCTGGATCTGAAGCATCAGTTCCGATTTTAGATAGCCGCCTGTTGCCCGGATAGGCTGCCCAATGCTTTCCGGTCCGACGATCTCATAAATGGAATAAAGGGCCATGAGGATGCCTTCCAAGCCCGCCCTGGCAAAATGCGCCCGATGGTGCCGGGCATTCAACCCCAAATACGCGCCCCTCGCTTGCTCATTATAAATCGGTGCCCGTTCGCCAAAGAGATAAGGCAGGAAGATCAACCCATCCGCCCCCGGAGAAACCGAGGCGGCACCTGCGAAAAATTCCGCATAACCCTGTTCATCAGCTTTTCCGGATGAGGAGAAATTCTCCACCAGCCATTGAGTCACCAGGCCGCCATTATTCATCGCCCCACCCCTGATCCAGAGGCCCGGCTCCAAAGGATAAGACCAGACCCGCAACGGGTCCTGATCAACAAGCGGTGTCCGGGCAGCCACCCGACAGGCACCCGAAGACCCAATTGTGGTGGTCACCTGCCCCGGCAGGAACGCCCCGGCGCCAAGTGATGAGAGCAGCCCATCCATTCCCCCAAGAATAACCTTGATTTCCGGGCGGTTTTTCAGACCCGGGATATCCGGCGTTGGGGTAAGGTTCAACACCGTGGTTATCGGGGCGACTCGAGGAAGCTGGCTGCGCTTGATGCCTGCAATTTCCAATATTTCCGGATCCCAATCCTGCGTCCTCACGTCACAAATCCCATTGGCACCGGCATTAGCCATGTCGGTCACAAATTGACCTGTTAACCGGTAAACCAGGAAGTCTTTGATCGAACAAAAATGAGCAGCCTGATGGAGGTCAGGTTCGTTTTCCGCCAGCCAGAGGAACTTCGGCAGCCAGTAACTGGCGTGGAGCGGCGCACCGGTATAGCGAAAGGTCGCGCTGCCAAAGGCAGTCTGTAATCGCTCAACCTGGGCATGGGCGCGCAGGTCGAGGTAAGTCATGGCCGGCGCTATGGGTTGATAATCCTTATCTAAAGCCACCAGGCTGGCGCTGGTATTGGAGAAGCACATCCCAAGTGGCTGACGCTGGTGAGCGGCCGCCCAATTCAGAACAGCAGTCAGTCCTTCCAGGGCAAGGGTGACGATCTCCTCCGCGTCCTGAACAGCCTGACCGGCCCTACTGGTCTGCAAGGTCACTGTGGCCTGCTGCTGATATCTGACTTTCAAATCAAAACCGAGCAGGGCTACCCGAATGCTGCTGGTGCCGAGGTCAATGCTGATTAAAACTTCCTCCGGACGGGTCAATTTTCAGCCCCTTTCAGATCGTTTTCTCGTGTACGATCCAGGATTGGATTCTTCTCTTGATCTTATCACGAAAGAAATTCCACAATGTTTTTTTAATTTCATTTGAATATTCTTCCTCTTTTTAGTGTTCTGAACCAAATATCACCCCGGATAATGATAACTTAACGCCTCGTTAACAATCTGATGAGGTAAAATCCAGGATTTTTGCTAAAATCGAACCAATTATGACAAAGATATTCGTTCAGGAACTCAAGCGAAAGCATCATCATAACCGACCTTCATCCGGAGGAGCGGCGCTTGGCGCTTAACTGAACGCAATCTACTAGCGTACACCAAAGACCTTCCTCCAATGGAAGGTCTTTTTTGTTACCTGAGGAGAAGCTGATGCGACCTTATTAGAAGTCGACCCAACCATTCAACCACCCTATTCGATTAACGAGTAACAACTATTTTGAGGAGAAAAAATGAAGCAGAAAATCTTGATCACACTTGTAGCCATCCTTGCCCTGAGTCTATTGGCCTCCTGTGCCAAATCCTCCGATGCCCTGGTCGTTGGAACGGACGCCGCCTTCCCACCTTTTGAAATGGTGGACGAGGAAACCAAAGAGATCATCGGGTTTGATATTGACCTGATGAACGCCATCGCCGAAAAAGCCGGTCTGGATATCCAATTCCAGAACGTGGCCTGGGACCCGCTGTTGGCCGGTATGGCCGACTGCCAATATGACATGGCCATCTCCGGCATGACGATCACACCCGACAGGGCCGCACAGTTCGCCTTCTCAGATCCCTACATCAACGCCGGACAAATCGTCGTTGTCCAGGCGGATAACGAGACCATCAATGGCCCTGAAGATCTGGTCGGCGCAACCGTTGGCGCTCAGCTCGGTACCACTGGCGCAATGGAAATTGAAGCCATCGCTGATACCACCCTCAAGACCTATGACACCTACGAGCTTGCCTTCCTCGACCTGGCCAATGGGCAGGTGGACGCTGTCGTTGCGGATTACCCCACGGCTGTGGCGTTCGTCAACAACAACGCCGCGAACCTGAAGGTTGTGGGCGATGTCTTCACCGATGAAGGATACGGCATTGCTTTCTGTCTTGGAAATGATGAATTGATCTCCCAGGTCAATGCTGCCCTCGCCGAACTTCAGGCTGAAGGCTTCATCGAGGAACTGGTCATCAAATGGTACACCACCTCGGCCGAATAAGACTAATCTAATCATCTTGGTTTCATCTCTCGCCAGAGCAATTGCTCTGGCGAGAAAATTGAAAGAGAGAGTGTATGCGAATCCGAAAAGAACTAGAAAAAGTCCCGGGGTTCGAGGTTGCCAATCATCGAATTGACAGCTGGTGGTGGCTGGTTGCTGCGGTCGTGGCGATTGTCGCCCTTCTGGCCGGTCTTGAACCTGACCCTTACTGGCGGATCATCAAATTCGTCAGTGACGGTTTATTGGTGAGCATTGGCGTCACCATTACCGCCTTTGTCCTGACCCTGGTGCTGGGTTTGCTCACAGCGCTGGGCCGTCTTTCAAAGAACAGCGCCGTCCGCTGGGTCACCACCGTCTACGTGGAAGTAGCCCGCGGCATCCCACTCCTGGTCCAATTATTATTCTGGTATTTTGCCTTCCCTTCCATTATTCAAGGTTTTGGTGAACTGATCAACTACGAACCCTTCGAGCGCTATTTGGCAAATCCCTTTGCGATGGCCATTTTGGGCCTGACCTTCTGCTACTCCGCTTATATGAGCGAAATCTATCGAGCCGGCATTCAGAGCGTCCCCAAAGGTCAAAACGAAGCCGCGCGCAGCCTGGGTATGACCCACAACCAGGCGATGCGCTTTGTGATCCTCCCCCAGGCCTTTCGAACCGTTCTGCCGCCGGTTGGGAACGAATTCATTTCACTGCTGAAAGACTCATCGCTGGTGAGTGTAGTCTCCGTGGCGGATATCACCCGACGAGGCCGAGAATTCATGGCGGCCAGCTTTATGCCGGTCGAGACCTGGTTGATGATCGCCCTGATCTACCTTATCATGACCCTGATTTCCGCCCGAGTCGTTGCCTGGATTGAACGCAAAACCCAAACGGAGGAACGCTAAAATGACTTCTTCCACCCCCACCCCCATCATTCAAGTTAATAACCTGCACAAACACTTTGGTGAGACCGCTGCGCTGAACGGAGTCAGCCTGGATGTCTATCCCGGTGAAGTCGTTCTGATCATAGGGCCTTCCGGCTCGGGTAAATCCACCCTGCTGCGCTGCATCAATCGCCTGGAGGATTTCCAATCCGGCTCCGTGATTGTGGATGACATTCCCCTGACCACTGCTGAAAACATTAACGCCATCCGCACTGAAGTTGGCATGGTCTTCCAATCCTTCAATCTCTTCCCCCACCTGACCGTGCTGGAGAATTTGACCCTTGCGCAGAAGGTCGTGCGTAAACGCAGCCCCGAAGAAGCGATTGAAATCGGCCGGAACCTGCTGGCAAAAGTTGGCATCCCCGAAAAGGAGAACGATTTCCCCGGCCAGCTCTCCGGCGGCCAACAGCAGCGGGTCGCTATTGCCCGGGCATTGGCGATGAATCCCAAGATCATGCTCTTTGATGAGCCCACCAGCGCGCTGGATCCGGAAATGATCCAGGAAGTGCTGGATGTCATGCTCCAGCTTGCCAAAGAGGGCATGACGATGGTTGTCGTCTCGCATGAAATGGGTTTTGCCCGCGCGGCCGCTGACCGGGCTGTGCTGATGGATGGCGGCCTGATCGTCGAGGAGGCCGTCCCGGATGTCCTCTTCAGCAACCCCACCCAGGAACGCACCAAGGCCTTCCTCAGCAAGATCCTTTGAGAAAGTACCAATAAATCATCAGAAAACCGCTTTGAACTACCTCTCAAAGCGGTTTTTAATGCTATGATTCAGGTATCAAAAAACAGCGTAAAGGAGCAAATATGAAAATTGCGATCGGCAGCGACCATGCTGCTTACGATATGAAACAATTCATCATTCAGCACCTCGAAGATCGGGGCATTGAGGTCATGGATGTCGGCACCAACTCTGCCGAACGGACCCATTATCCGATCTATGGTCAGCGGGTTGGCAAGGCCGTTGCGAACGGCGAGGCGGACCTGGGAATCACAATCTGCGGCACCGGGATCGGCATCGGGATATCCGCCGGCAAGGTCAAAGGCATCCGGGCTGCAATCGTCAGCGACACCTACTCCGCCCGAATGGCCCGCCAGCACAATAACGCCAATGTATTGTCCTTTGGCGCTCGGGTGGTAGGCCCCGGATTGGCTCAGGATATTGTGGATTCCTTCCTCGATCACGATTTTGAGGGCGACCGCCATGCCATCCGGGTGAAAATGATCGCCGATATTGATGAGGGTAAGGACATCACCGAGATCCCCTGATTGTTCTATTTTCTGAGATAAAAAAACCAGCCGAGATGGCTGGTTTTTATTTAATTATTCAGTACCAAACTCAGGAATGCTGGATTTTCTTCAACATTTCAGCATGCCGGGAGATTAAACGGACCGTGGGTGAGGACAATCGGCCGTTGACCTCAGCGGTTTTGAGGGCTTCCCGAAATTCATCCGCTGTCTGGAAAGCAGGCAGTTTAAGAGTAGCTGTACCGATTTCGCCAATCGAATGGGCATCCGAACCAGCCGCGCAGGCAAGGCCAAATGCCTCAGCAAAGGCTTTCGCCTTATCATTGATATCCCGCGTCAGGCAGCGGGCATTAAATACCTCCACCGCATCCAGGTCCGGCGCAAATTCAGCCAATTCATCCCAACCCCAGGGTTCATTGCCCCGGCTATCAAAGGGATGGGCCACACTGATCACCGCACCCTGCGCTTTCAGCCGCTCAATGGTCTCTTTTGGGGTAAGTCCTTCCGGAACCACCTCGGTCATGAAATAACCCAGGAATTCTCCGCGGGTCGTCTGAATTTCCTCAGCCACAATAATCAGATCGGGTGCAAGTTTCTTGGCAGCCAGTGCGCCTTCGAGCACATTATGATCGGTCACCGCCAGATGGTCGAGGCCGATTTCCCGCGCCCGCTCAATCATCTTTTCCAGCGGCATCAGGCTATCATGTGAATAACAGGAATGAAGGTGCAGTTCAACCTGCACGGTAGGTTGTGATGTTTTCATGCGTTGAGATAGATCCTTGGTAAACGGTCTGCGAGGCCGCAGACCACTTCATAATTAATCGTGCCCCATTGCTTCGCCAGGTCGTCGGCGGTGATCCGGTGATTGCCCTGGGAACCCAGCAGCACCACCTCATCGCCGACCTGTGCATCGGGGATGGAGTCCAATTGGAGCATGCACTGATCCATGCAGACCTGGCCGACCACGTTGACTCGCTGGCCGCGCACTAACGCCTGCTGTCCGGGTACGCGCCGGAAACCGTCACCATACCCCACCGGGATCACACCAATCCGTTCGTCCCCACTGGTGACGTATTTATGTCCATAGCTCACGCCATGACCCGCCGGCAGGGTCCGAAGGGAGGTCAGCCGGGCTTTCCAGGCCAGTGCAGGCCTGAAATCATCGGTGAGCGGCGTATCGGGTGAGGGGTTCAGGCCGTAAATGGCGATCCCTGGCCGGACCAGATCAAAATAAGCCTGGGGAAAGTTGATGATCGCTGCCGAGTTGCCGATATGGACGGTTTTTGGAAGCAGCCCACCCCTGCGCAGGTCTTCCAGCAAAGTGATGAACCGGGAAAGCTGAACCAGCGTGGTGTCCTCATCCGGTTCATCAGCTTTGGCAAAATGGGTGAAGATCCCATCAATGTCCAGATAGGGATTATTGTGATAGGCTGCCAGGAATTCTTCGGCTTTCCGGGGCACCATTCCCAGGCGTCCCATGCCGGTCTCAACCTTCACATGGACTTTCAATCGTCCGGCCGCACCTTTGGCAAAAGGCAAATAAGCTTCCGCCATCTGGGGATCATAAACGGCTACATGGATGTTCTGGGCGATGGCGTCCGGGATCAGCGCCGGAGGCGTATAACCCAGCACCATCAACTCGGAGGTAATACCCTGATCCCGCAGGGTCAACGCTTCCTCCATGCGAGCCACGCCGCACCAGGTTGCGCCGGCTTCGGTTGCGGCCCGGGCCACCTGCAGCGCGCCGTGTCCATAGCCATTGGCTTTGATCACAGCCATAACATTGGTGTTGGTCCGGCTTCGGACGGCCCGAACATTGTTCCGGATGGCGTCCAGGTCGATTTCCAGCCAGGTCGAATAGACTTGCGTTTCCATGGGGTGTAGTATAGCCCCCCTTGCCCATCCTTTCAAGGTTCCCGCCCAATTCTCAAAGTGGTTACCTACGGTATAATCTACAATCAAAAGTTCCAATTTGACTTTTTAGAAAAGAAATCAAACAATAATGACGGAAAATTCAAAGTTCCATTACGATCTGATTGCTCAGGATGGCCGCGCCCGGGTGGGTGTTTTTCATACCCCTCACGGTGACATTCCCACGCCGATCTTTGCCCCGGTGGGCACGCAAGCGACCGTGAAATCTCTCACCCAGCGCCAACTGAAAGAGCTGGATGCCAAGCTGATCCTCTCCAACACCTATCACCTCTTCCTGCGACCGGGAGATGAATTGATCGCCGAAATGGGCGGGCTGCACAAGTTCATGTCCTGGGATCGGCCGATCCTGACCGATTCGGGCGGCTTCCAGGTCTTCTCGCTCTCCGACATGCGCAAGGTCGATGAGGATGGTGTGACCTTCAAGAGCCATCTGGATGGCGCGACCCATCGCTTCACGCCGGAGCGCTCCATCGCCATTCAGGAAAACCTCGGTTCGGACATCATCATGGCCTTTGACGAATGCGCCGACCCCTATGACCGGGATTACATCGAAAGCGCCATGCATCGCACGCATCGTTGGGCCGAACGCTGCAAAGCCGCCCAGACCCGGGATGACCAGGCCCTGTTTGGGATCGTCCAGGGCGGCATTTTCCCCGAATTGCGGGAACAATCCGCCGAGTTCATCTCCTCCCTTGACCTTCCCGGAAACGCCATCGGCGGCCTTTCAGTTGGCGAAACCAAACCGGAAATGCACGCCATGCTGGAAATCGTGGATCAGATCCTGCCGGAGAATAAGCCCCGTTACCTGATGGGGGTCGGCACGCCGCAGGACCTGGTGGAAGGCGTCCGGCGGGGCGTGGATATCTTCGACTGCGTCCTCCCCACCCGTCTGGCCCGGCACAGCGCCGCGATGACCGATTCCGGCCGCATGAATATGATGAACGCCAAATTTGCCCGGGATGAGCATCCCATCAGCGAGACCTGCGAATGTTACACCTGCCAGAATTTCTCCCGCGCCTATATCCGGCACCTGATCCAGGCCAAAGAGATGCTGGCTGGCACGCTGATCTCCATTCACAATATTCACACGTTGCTGTCCCTTGTCCGTCGGATGCGCCAGGCAATTCTCGATGGGCACTTTGACGAATTTGCATATAATTACCTAGCCAATTTCGACTAATCACAGGAGTCTCCCATGACCCTTATTCAGGCTATCATCCTTGGCATCGTTCAGGGGTTGACCGAATTCCTCCCGATTTCCAGTTCCGGGCACCTGGTTGCCCTGCCCTTTATCCTCAATTGGGACCTGCCCGCCAAGGAGATGTTCGTTTTCGACATCCTGGTTCAATTGGGCACCCTGGCAGCCGTGATCGTTTATTTCTGGAAAGACCTGATAGACATCATCAAGGGCTTCTTTCAGGCCCTTTTTGCAGGTAAACCTTTCAGCACGCATGAAGCTCGGATGGGCTGGCTCTTGATCGTCGCCACCATCCCCGCCGGGCTGGCTGGGATCTTCCTGAACGATCTGGTCGAACAGGCTTTTGCTTCACCGCTGGCGGCCGGGATCGCCTTGCTGGTCACCGCCCTGATGATGCTGGTGGCCGAAAAGGTCAGCAAACAGATGGGCGACCTGAAAGATGTCAATTTTGGTACGGCACTGGTCATGGGCCTGATGCAGGTTCTCGCCCTGCTCCCCGGCGTGTCCCGCTCCGGGTCCACCATATCGGGCGGCATGTACCGCAACCTGAAACGTGAAGCGGCCGGGAAATTTTCCTTCCTGATGTCAATCCCAATCATGCTGGCGGCAGGTGGGCTTTCCACCTATCAGATGATCACCGAAGTGCCCGATCTGGCGTCCTTCCTGCCCTTTATGGCTGTCGGCTTCCTGACAGCGATGGTCGTGGGCTATATCTCGATCCGCTGGCTGCTCAAATTCCTGGTCAACCACTCACTGGTCTATTTTTCCATTTACTGCGCGGCCTTGGGCAGTTTCATCATCCTGATGGGATGGCTGCGGTAACCCAATGAAAAAGCTTGTCTGGTTTGGGCTGACGCTCGCCCTGCTGATAGGCCTGCTCGCCGGGTGCAACACCTTTGCCGGCGATGAAACCGCGCTGGAAGTGGTGCATATGCAGACCACATCCGCCCTGGCGCACTGGCTGCCCCGAGCAGCGGATTGCGCGGCCGCGATTCCCAACCTGGGTATCGCCAGTGAAATCGTTGAGCTTTCCGCCCTCAGCCTTGACACCGCCGACCTGATCCTGCGCCTCGGCCAACGCCAGGCGAATGATCCTTATACCGCCGTGATGGGCACGGAAAGCCTGGTGCTTGTCGCGGGAGATCTGGTGCCGCTGGATGTACTTTCACTGGAATCCTTGCAATCCATTTATGCCGGAGATTGGACGTTTTGGTCCGAGGTGCCGGAGGTGGAGAACGGTGCGGGAACAAATCAATCCCTGACTCTCTTCAGCTATCCTCAGGGAAACGAACTGGAAGACCTGTTCAGCCAAGCCTATCTGGATGGAAAAACCATCACCGGTTCCGTCCAGCGCTATTCTTCCGCAGAAGGGCTGGCAGCCCTGCTCGCAGCCAATCCTTACGGTTTGGGCTACACCCTGGCAAGCCAGGTTCCGGCTGGGTTTCGCACCCTCGTGGTGACCGGTTTGACGCAGGACCCAACCTTCTACGTCCTGGCCGTAACGGCGGGTGAACCCGAAGGCGGGCTAAAACAGCTCCTACTCTGCCTGCAAAATCCCGAGTGAATCGATCAGCCCGGGCAGGTGACTGGCAAGGAAGACGCCGGTCTCTTTCCTGATCCTGATTCCCCCATCCTTTTCAATTCTTTGGTTAAAGAACGCCAGCATCTCAGCCGCTTTCTGATTGGTGATGTCATCCTCCACATCCCACATTGAAAACGCGTAATTGACCAGCGCTTGCCCGTCCGTCACCCATAAGTCGGATGGATAAAGGTCCATCCGAACCTCGGCAAATTCGGAACCCAGATAATCCTGCCCGTTCTGCAGGCTGAACCGCCGCCGGTCGCTATCGGGGATCCGGAATCCCGGCTCAAATTCCTCAAATAAATGATAGAGATCCACCATATGGGTGGCGCCATTGGTGGCCGCCATGAACAGTCCATCGGGCTTGAGCACCCGGGCGCACTCCGCCACCGCCAGGTCAATGGTCGGGACGTGGTAAAGCATGTGATTGGCCGTCACCCGGTCAAATTGGGCATCGCCAAATGGCAGGTATTGGGCATCGCCGCTGAAATAATTGAACCGGGAATCTTCATCGCCAATTTCCCTCCGCCCACCGCGGAGCATGCCAATGGAAAGGTCCATCAGGATGAAGCGGTCGGAATCCGGGAAACGTGAGGCGTTATCCCGCCATTGGGTTGCATTGCCGCAGCCCACAGCCAGCATATCAAGGTTCTCCGCAACCCCCAAATGTTCATAGACCCAGGTTGTCCAGGGCACTTTCGCCGTGCTGTAAAGTTCATGGAGCGCGATCCTGAAGTTTAGGTTATCAGGTGAATGATATTGTTCGTCCTTCAAATAATCCTGATCGGTGAACTTGCTCATTTGGCCTCCGAGATTTCAGCATATTCCAATGATATTTTTCCACCCTCGCTTTAATTCTAACATTGAAACGTAAACCATCCCAGCACGCTAAATCCACGCCAAAAATCGCCCCGGCTTGACACTGACTTTCAATGGGATTATATTAAGCAAGCATCTTAAAAAATGTGGATGCGGCGAACATTAAAAAATCCTAGAAAGATGGAGTATCAGCATGTCAGAACGTTATGTCGGAACCGTCAAATGGTTCAGTGCCCCAAAGGGGTATGGTTTCATTGGTCGGAATGATGGTGAAGACGATGTCTTCGTACATTTCTCGGCAATCCAGATGGAGGGATACAAACGGTTGAAGGAAGGTCAGGAAGTTGAATTCTCCATTGAAGACGGCCCCAAAGGCCTCCAGGCAGCGAATGTTACCCTGGTCAATGAAGAAGGTGTCGAATCTGAGGCCTGAACGGGCAACGTCACCAAAACCGTTCAGTAAATAACGGGAAGATCAAATATCTTCAAAATACAATCGGGTCGCAAATTGCGACCCGATTTCTAGTTAAGTCTATGAGAGCGCTTTCCGCATCCGTGCCAGCCCTTCGGTCAACATGGTTCTCGGACAACCGAAGTTCAGCCGCACAAACCCCTCTCCTCCTTCGCCAAAATCCGCGCCGTCGTTTAAACCCACTTTGGCTTTTTCCAGGAAGAATTTTTGCGGAGAGGTCTCCAAATCCAATCCCCGACAATCCAGCCAGGCCAGAAAAGTTCCTTCAGGCTTCCAGATGGAAACCCCGGGCATTTCCGAACGGACATATTCCACCAGGAAATCCCGATTTCCTTCAAGATAGACCAATAGCTCATCCAGCCAATCCTGACTGTCCCGATAGGCGGCGAGGGCAGCCCGGGTGCCAAAGATATTCGGATGTCCCAGCAGCATCGCCATCGAATGCTGCAGCCGATCCCGCAATGCTTCACTTTGAGTCACATAAACGGATGTTGAGAGACCAGCCACGTTGAAGGTCTTACTCGGCGCAAAATAAGTCACCGTGTGCGCGGCAATTTCCGCTGACAGGCTGGCAATCGGGATATGTTTCGTTTCACTGAAAACCAGATCCGCATGGATCTCATCCGAGCAAATCAGGACGTCATGCGCCAGGCAGATCTCCGCCATCCGGGTCAGTTCTTCGCGGGTGAAAACCCGCCCCACGGGATTATGCGGGCTGCAAAGAATGAAGAGCTTCACACCGGAGGCAGCCTTTGCCTCAAAATCCTCAAAGTCAATCTCATATCTGCCATCCGGCAGGCGAACCAGAGGGTTGATCACCCTTTCGCGACCGGCCTGTTCCGGCGCTGACAGAAACGGCGGATAGACAGGGGTCTGGATCAACACCTTATCCCCCGGCTCCGTCAGGCTGTAAATGGCATGGTTAAAACCCGTAACGACTCCCGAAATGAAATTGATCTCCTCTTCGGCCACTTCCCAGGCATGCCGCCTTAGCAAGTGAGCCTGAATGGCTTCCTTCAAACCATCCGGCGGCCAACCATAGCCAAATACGCCATGCTCCACCCTATCCCGCAGGGCTGAAATGACCGGCTCCGGTGAGCGAAAGTCCATATCGGCGACCCACATGGGCAGCACATCTTCATCAAACCAATTCCATTTAACGCTCTCAGAGTGCCGTCGGTCAATAATTTGATCAAAATCCATTCTTTCTCCTTTTCATGTGCGCTCAAATTATAGTCCAACTTGCGGCAGGGCATCCGGTATTTCAGCCCGAGATTTAAGAATGGTATACTCAAAAGCAACAACGATTTGCGGAGCGATAATTGAGAAAAAACCTAAGGGGTCTGCTGCGGCTGACCCATTTCAATCAATATGCCTGGTTTGTGGTCATCACCACGATCCTGGGCATCACCTCCGCCAAGGGCCATTTCACCTGGCATTTTGCGGCCGTCCTGGCCGCCAATTTTCTCGCTGTCGGCTTCGCTTTCATGGTCAACGACATCGAAAACGCCCCGGATGACGCCCTTGCCCCCACCAAAGTGAACCAAAACCCAATTGCCTCCGGCTTGCTAACCCCACAAATCGCCCGATTCGGCGCCTTCACCACCGCGCTGGTCGCCATTTTCCTCTACGCTCTTTTAGGATGGCTTCCCCTGCTTTTCGGCCTTTTATGTCTGGTTTTGGGCTATTTCTACTCTGCCAGGGCCATCCAATTGAAAGCGATTGCTTTCTGGAATCTCATCACACAATGTCTGATGCTGGCCGGATTACAATTCCTCACCGGGTATTTCAGCTTTCAGAACCACCTCATAAGGCAGTGGTATTGGCCGTTTATCTTCGTTCTGACCATTTCAATCTATGCTGAATTGCGCTATGGCACCTTTAAAATCCGTTCCTACCCGGATCGAGCCATCAACCCAACCGACGCCAAAACGAGCCATGCGCTTGTTCTGATTGTGCTATTATTAGGCTTACTCTCAGGTTACATTTCCTTTATCTCACTTAATCTCATCCCGCTTTGGGTCATCCTGATCCTGCTCGTGCTCACCGCCCTGTTCCTCATTCCGCTGATCGTCCGATCACGGAATCGGGAAAACCGCTCAGCCGTTCAGACCTCCTTGTTGAGGCCGCTGGAACGCGCCGCAGCCATAGCGTTATTATTGCAATACCTGCTGCCCTGGTTGAACCAGGTCGTGAATATGGGTATATTCAAATAGAAAAATAATTTCAAGGAATAATATGAAAACCAATCAAAAACTTCCTCAGCTCATCCTGGAAGCGCCAACCAGCTGGACGGATTACGAACTGCTCGATACCGGCGAGGGACTCGCTCTGGAACGCGTAGGCGCATACATCCTGATCCGCCCGGAACCCCAGGCGATCTGGTCCAAAGCCCTCCCCCAGTCGGAATGGAAAAAAGCCGACGCCGAAATGATCACCACCGGTGGTGAAGCAGGCGGTTATTGGAACTTGCGCCATGAAATCAAGCAGCCCTGGTGGGTCGACTATCACGGACTGCAAGCAGAGATCAGGCTGGCAAAGTCCCGCCATATCGGGGTGTTTCCCGAGCAGGCCAGCCAATGGGACTGGATTGAAGAACAGATCCGAACCGCCGGCCGGCAAGTCAAGGTGATCAACCTTTTCGGTTACACCGGCATGGCAACCGCTGCCGCGGTACGGGCAGGCGCCGAAGTGACCCACGTGGACGCCTCCAAACATGCCGTCGCCTGGGCCAGCCGCAACAGCGAGCATTCCGGGCTGGCAAAAGCCCCGGTGCGCTGGCTGGTGGAAGATGCCCGCAAATACCTGCAGCGAGAAGCCAAACGGCAGTCCTATTACGACGGTATCATCCTGGACCCGCCCAAGTTCGGCCGGGGGCCGGATGGCCGGGTCTGGAGCTATTTCGAGGACATCGCGGAGCTTCTCGAGCTTTGCCGCAAGGTGCTTACCAAAAAGCCCCGCTTCATCTGCCTGACATCCTATGCCATTCAGGCTTCCGCACTGGTCCCTCACCAGGCGCTGGAAGAGATGATCGCCCCCTTTGGCGGGCATGTGACCAGTGGAGAATTGGTAACTGTTGAAAAAAGCAAAGGGAGGATCCTTTCGCACTCCCTCTACTCCCGTTGGACATCCGATTAATCAAACGGAGGAATCATCATGAAAGATGACAAGAAGTTTGCCCTGATTGGCCCCGGTGTGATGGCGGAAGCCATTATCGAGGGATTAATCCGAGAAAGCGTCATTCCCGCCGGTAAGATCATAGCCGCCGGGCCTCGCCAGGAACGCCTGGATGAATTGAACCAGCGCTATGGCATCCAGACCGACCTCGACAACGCCAATGCCATCCAGGGCGCTGATGTTGTGATCCTCTGCGTCAAGCCGCAGAAGCTGCCCGAAGTAATGAATGATCTCAAGAGAAAAATCCCGGCGGAAACGCTGGTGATCTCGATCATTGCAGGCGTGCCCTGCCAACAATTGATATCGGGGCTGGAACATAACTGCATCGTCCGCTCCATGCCCAATACGCCTGCCCAGGTTGGCGAGGGGATGACCGTTTGGACCCAGACCGAAGCCACCTCCGAATCCCAGCATGCCCTCGCGCAGCAGATCCTCGCCGCCCTTGGGCGCGAGATTTTCGTGGAAGAAGAGAGCTATATTGACATGGCCACCGCCGTCTCCGGCACAGGACCGGCTTATGTCTTCCTCTTCCTGGAAGCGATGATTGATGCCGGCGTCCATTTGGGACTGCCCCGCCGAATTGCGGAAGAAATGGTCGTCCAGACCATTCAGGGTTCGATGGCCTACTACACCCAAAACCAATCCCATCCGGCCCGCTTGCGCAACCAGGTGACCTCACCGGGTGGCACATCCGCCACTGCGCTTTACTATTTAGAAAAAATGGGCTTCCGCACAGCCATCTCGCGGGCCATCTGGGCAGCCTTCACCCGCTCGCAGGAACTTGGCAAGGGGCAAAAACATCAGGACCCGGAAAAAATCTAAGAAGGCCCTATGTCCAACACATTAATTGAAATTTCAGAAAAACTCGGTCAGGCGTTGATTGACCAGGAACTCACTATCGCCACCGCAGAATCCTGCACCGGCGGTCTGCTGGGACATCTGTTGACCAGCGTATCCGGCTCCTCAGCCTACTACCTCGGTGGCGTGATCGCCTACAGCAATGCCGTTAAGGAAGCTTTCCTTGGCGTCCGGCATGAAACCCTTGTCGCTTATGGCGCGGTCAGTGAACAAACCGCGAAGGAAATGGCTGCCGGGACGCGGGAACGGATCGGCAGTGATATCGGCATCTCCACCACCGGAATCGCCGGGCCAACTGGCGGCACACCGGAAAAACCGGTTGGGCTGGTCTTTATCGGGATCAGCACTGCTGCGAAAACCGTTGCCTATGAATGTCATTTCAAGGGCAGCCGTGTTGAAATCAAAGAAGAGACAGCTCGCACGCTGTTGAATAAAATATTGGAAGAGTTTCAAATCCGAGAGAATTAAGAAAGAAAAATAAAGGATAAAAATGGAACCAGAAAAAAAGAAAATCCTGATCCTGATGAGCGAGGCCGGGTTGGGTCACCGCTCCGCGTCGAACGCGCTGAGGGACACCATCCAGCTTCAATATGGCGACTCCTGCATTGTGGAGGTCAACAACCCGCTCGATCACCCCAAGACCCCCAAAGCCTTGCAGAAAAGCCAGACGGATTACGATGAGATCATCAAGAACCTGCCCGATCTATACAAAGTGGGCTACCAGATCAGCGACGGCGCCCTGCCGGTGACCTTCATTGAAGGCGGCTTGATCGTTGCGCTCTACCTCCCCTTGCGAGATATCCTCCTCAAACACCAACCCGATCTGGTGCTGATCACTTATCCCCTTTATCAGGCTCCTCTGGAAGCCGTGATGGCGCTTTCCAACCAGCCCCGGGTACCCCTTTTCACCACGATCACCGATCTGGTGACCGTCCATCACCTCTGGTTTGATCCCATCATCACCCGTCTCGCGGTCCCGACGGATGAGGTGAAGCAATTGGCGCTTAAAGCCGGCCTGCACGAAGAGCAAATCGTCAAAACCGGGATCCCCGTCAATCCCCGGATCAGTCAACTTCACCAGGAAGATCCAAAGGACCTCCGCCGAGAGTTGGGCTGGGATGAAAACCTGACCCCCATTCTGGTGGTCGGCAGCCCGCGGATGTATAATCTCGGTGAATTGCTCCCAGCGTTGGATCAATCTGAGGCATCCTTCCAGCTCATCCTTGTCGCGGGGGGCAATGAAGCCCTCCACGAACAAATCCAGCGAACGGATTGGCAGCACCCCACCCATATTTACAACTTTGTGGATGACCTGCCAATGATGATGGGCGCTTCAGGAATGATCATCTGCAAAGCAGGCGGCCTGATTGTGACCGAATCCCTGGCGTCCAGCTTGCCGCTCTTATTGGTGGATGCGCTGCCCGGACAGGAAATCGGAAATATGGATTACGTGGTCTCCAACGGCGCAGGCGAATTCCACACCTCCCCGGCAGACGTACGGGACTGCGTCACCCGCTGGTTTGCCAATGACGAAGAGATGCTCAAACAACTTGCTGAGAATGCCGAAAAGATCGGCAAACCCAGAGCTGCTTTTGAGATAATTGATGAATCCTGGAAAATCCTTGAGCAAGGTCCGGTCGAAAGGACTTACCGGCCCTGGCTGGCGCACCAGCGCAGCCTGCAGGAGCTGTTAGCGAAATTCAACATCAAAATTAATGATTAGGTTCTGCTGATCAGGCTGTTTCCGTCAAGGGACTGACCAACACCCGGTCCACCCGGCGGCCGTCCATATCAACCACTTCAAATTCATAGTTGTCATAGGTGAATTTTGCACCGGTTTTTGGGATTCGCCCCAATTGGGTCATCACAAATCCGCTGAGAGTCTGATAGCCGGCGCGTTCCTCATCGGGCATGTCATGGAGGTTGAGCAGTTCCTTCAATTCATCCACGACAATCAGCCCATCGAACAGCCAGGAGCCATCCTCACGTTGAACCGCCATATAATCCGTGTCGGCGCCGTCCTCCGGGATTTCACCCACAATCGCTTCCAGAATATCGTAATCCGTGACCATCCCGGTGATGCCGCCAAATTCGTCCACAACCATAGCCAGGTGCACACCGCTGGTCTGGATGTTTTCCAGCGCTTTCAAAGCAGCCATGTTTTCGGGGACGTAAATTGGTTCTTTGATATAATCCCGCAAATTGATATCCGTCTCATTGAAAGTATGACCCAGTAAATTTCGGACCTGGATATAGCCCAGGATATTATCCAAATTGCCATCTGCAACGGGAATGCGTGAATGGGTACTCTCGATTATCTGCTGCCAGATCTCCGGCATTGGGAGGTTGATGTCAATCCAGACCATTTCCATGCGGGAGGTCATAATTGCTTCCACCCGCCTGTCGCCCAGGCGAAAGATACCCGAGAACATATCGCGCTCGGCATCCTCGATCACGCCAATCTCACGGCCTTCATCAATAAAGCCTTTGATCTCTTCCTCTGTGATCGATGGGCCTGCGTCCGTGTTGATATGAAGGATTTTTAGGCCGACATTAGTTGAAATACTGAGCAGCTTGGTGATCGGTTTGAAGATCTTTGTCATCACATACACAACCGGGGAAAGTCGGATGACAACAGCTTCCGGCTTGCTCACCGCCAGCCGTTTTGGAATAAGTTCGCCCATCACAATTGAGAAATAAGTGATCACTGAAACAACCAGGATCAGGGCGATCAGGCCAGCTTGCGGCGCCAGCCAGGAGATATGCTCCAGTTGGCGTGCCAGCGGGTCAGCCAATGTGGCGCCACCGATACCGCCGGCCAGGGTGTCAATCAGTGTTATCATGATCTGGACCGTGGACAGATATTGCTGGTTTGGATCAGCCAATAATGTCAATGCGCGTTTCGCACCCACACTACCAGCTTCCACGCTCTGCTGCAGCCGCACCTTACGGGCAGCAACCATCGCGATCTCATACATGGCAAAAATTGCATTGAAGAAAAACAGGACAAAAATAAGAATGATATTGACGTATACAGGCATTGATACTACGACTTTCCTTTCAACCGAATGATCTAATTTTACCGTTGATTTCACTCGGTCTGTTATTTCGGGGCAAACCTAAACTTGAAACACACCACTCGTTCGAGGGGCTTCCACCGCCATCAAAATCTGCAATAACATAGCTCAGGGGGAGGTTAAGGGTCTTACGGAAATTGGCTTATTCGCTCAAATCTTTAACCATCCAGCGATATCCCGCGCCGGCATATTTGACCCAGCGATTGGGTTCCAGATACATCGCTGTTGTTTTGAAGCCATAATCATCATATAACTTCCTGGCTTCCTGGTTTTCAATGGCAACCCGCAGCGCCAAACGCCGCAATCCCGCTTCCTTTGCAAGGCGTTCCGCATGGTGCAGGATCTGTTTGCCAATCCCCCGCCCGCGATATTGCGGCCTCGCGGCCAGATTACCAATCACATAATCCCCGGGTTTGGCATCCTTCATAAAGATCAGCGGCCAGGTGCGGATGACCAAAGCCAGCTTGCCCCTGAATTTGTACTGTTTGAGGATCAGGCGGTCGGTCATCCGATCCAGTCTGGGCAACCGTTTGGCGGGATAGGCTATCAATCCACCGACCACCCGGCCTTGATAAACAGCCAGACGCATCTCTTCATAACTCAATCGATGACCGGGAACCATGAAGATCTTTTCCAGAATGGCCTTGGCGCGATCTTCGCTGCCCAAACCAATGGTGAAAGTGGCGACTTTGGGGAAAGTGGCATAAATCAATGAACTGGCGACTTTAGCGTCATCCGCAGTGGCCGGTCTGAAAGTGAGTTCTTCGGGTTTAATCGGGTTTTTTGTCATTTGGTTTATCTTCACGTAATTAGGTGATCATATCATCGGACAGATGGTCCACTTTGTTAATATAGGCCACCATCACCCGACCATCGTCGCGGATATCAATCCGGCTGATCGCGGTGTTGTTCATATGGAGCCAATACGACTGAGAGGTGACACCCAAAAAAGCGCCAACAATCCGGCTGAAAATGCCGCCATGCATCACAACGCCCACCCGGTGATGCGTCCCACCATGTTCCTGCATCAACCTTTCCACAATTGACTGCGCTCGAATGATGTATTCCTCACGCGGCTCCTTGTCCTTGTTCCACCAGCCTTCTTCCGTAAGGGTTTCAGGGATGATCAGTTCGGGGAAATTGGATTCAAAATAGGAACGCCCATAACCCGGTAATCCCTTCCATGAAACTTCTTCACCCTGCTTCTCTGCCAGAAACTCCCCGCCGTTCTCATGTACTTCCGGCCAGGCCACCAGTGGCAGACCGGCCTCCTGCGAGATGGGCAGCGCGGTCTGGATGGCGCGGGTCATCAGCGAGCAATAAAGATGGGTCAGGCCGAAACCGTTCCGGTTCTGCAGGTCGTTTCCCTCCTCGGGCTCCGGCCGGTTCAAAAATTGGGCAACCAATTCTGCCTGGCACTTACCAATCGGGGTCAGTTTTGGGTCTTGCACTCGTTGAAAAAGGTAGTCCTTATGCTCCACCTCATCCATTTTGACATTATTTTGAGATTGTCCATGACGAATAAAATAAAATTGCAGCAATGTTCACTCCTGTAAATGATGGTAGGTCCGGATGGACTCAATCAAAGGCTTGATATCCCTGGATTGGTCCGGGCCTTTGCCATAATGATCCGGGAAATCACTCTCACCGCAGAGCGCAGCCAGGGATGCCCGGAGGTTATCGTTCAGCGCAAGGGCGTCATACCCGCCCTCTAAGGCAAAGACGATTTTGCCATCTGTTAAATCATCAGCCAGCCGGATTAGCTTTTGGGTGAGGTAAAAATATCCCTGCGTGTTCACTGTCAGGCTCGTGAGCGGGTCAGAAAAGTGCGCGTCAAACCCTGCCGCGATAAAGAGCATCTCAGGTTGAAAAACTCTCAGCCAGGGCGTCACCACTTGTTCAATCAACTGATCAAAGACCGAGGTGCCCGAAAAAGCGGGTATCGGGAGATTGACCAGCCGGCCCCGGGCATGTGGGGCAGCCTCAATTTGGCCAGTACCGGGATAAAGTCCCTGTTCGTGGATCGAGCAATAACCGACCTGCTCGGTGTTCCAAAAGATGTCTTCAATTCCATTGCCGTGATGGGCATCAATATCTATGATCGCCACCTTACCCACCCCGCTGATCACGGCATCTGCCGCGGCGATCGCCAGGTTATTGAACAGACAGAAACCCATCGCCTGGTCATGCGTGGCGTGATGTCCCGGCGGGCGCACGATGGCAAAGCCCCGTCCGGCACCTTCATCCAGAATCTTGCGGCTGACAGCCAGGGTTGCCCCTGTCGCGCCCAGGGCAGCTTGAAAACTATCCGGGGTGACATAAGTCGGCGCTTGCTCGATCTCCTGCGGCCCTTCGCCACAGACAGCCTGCAAACGCTCGATCATCTGCTGGGAGTGACACAGGATCAGATCGCCAAGTCGGGCAGGTGCAAAATCCAGTTGCTGCATGGCGGGATAAGGTGAGCTGGTCAGCCAATCCTCAAAAACCCTGAAACGTTCAGGGGATTCGGGATGCCCGGTAGAAAAATGTTCCGGGGCTTCCTGATAGGTCCAAAAAACTTGCTTTTGTTGTTCGTTCATCATTTCTTTGCAGTGAATAGTATACCGCATCTGACCTGGCCTGAGCCGTGCCTTTCGTCCTGCATCTCCATTTTGGCTTTCGTAACAGGTCTATACGAAAGCCATTTCACCGGTGAAAGTGGTATAATCCCTACGTTAATTTCATTATCCTGGATGAGAAAAATTAAATATGCTTGAAAAATTACAAGGTATCATTGAGCGATACGAAGAGATCGAACACCAGTTGACCGAGGTCGGCGACGATTATACCGTCGCAATCGAGCTTTCCAAGGAACGTGCGGAACTCGACCCCCTGGTTTCCAGGGCGCGCGATTATCAGAATACCCTCAAAAAGATCGAAGAAACCCATTCCCTGCTGAACGCAGACGATGAAGAAATGCGGACTCTGGCCGAAATGGAGATGGAAGAACTCCAATCCCATCAAACCAAGCTCGAAGCTGAACTCAAGAGCATGCTGGTTCCCAAGGACCCCCGTGATCAGCGTAACGTCATCGTGGAAATCCGCGCAGGCACCGGTGGTGATGAAGCCGGCTTGTTTGCCGCGGAATTATTCCGAATGTACTCCCGCTATGCGGAACGGCAAGGCTGGAAAAGCGAAATCATCACCCTCCACGAGACGGGGATTGGCGGGGTCAAAGAGGTCAACTTCATTATTAAAGGTAAGGGCGCCTATTCCCGCCTGAAATACGAATCCGGCGTTCATCGTGTTCAGCGCGTCCCCGAAACCGAATCTCAGGGGCGGATCCACACCTCCACTGTAACTGTGGCCGTATTGGCCGAGGTGGACGATGTGGAAATCGACATTCCCGATTCGGATATCAGCATTGACGTCTACAAATCCGCCGGCGCGGGCGGCCAGAACGTGCAGAAGAACGCCACCGCCGTCCGGATCACCCACATCCCCACCGGTTTGGTCGTGGCCTGCCAGGATGAACGCTCCCAGCTGCAGAACAAGATGCGCGCGATGAGCGTCCTGAAAGCCCGGCTCTACGAAATTGAAGAGACCAAACGGCAGGCCGAGGAATCGGCCACCCGCCGTTCCCAAATCGGCACCGGCGAACGTTCCGAAAAGATCCGCACCTATAACTTCCCCCAGAGCCGCGTCACCGACCACCGGGTGAACCTTTCCTCCTATAACCTGAGCGGCGTTCTCGATGGCGATATTGACGAATTCATTGATGAGTTGACCCTGGTGGATGAATCGGAAAAACTGGCCCTGGTCGAGGAGTAAACTCATCAATCTGAATCAGATTCGGGCAGAAATTCAAGCCTCCCTGGAAGAATATGTTTTTTCTACGCCAGGCAACATCAGCCTGGTCCTGCTCAGCCATACATTGCATCAAACCAAGACCTGGGTCCTGACCCACCCTGAATTTGAGCTTACCCCCGAAGATATCAACGCCCTGCAATCGGACCTTGAGAGGCTCCTGCAGGGTGTTCCCTTACCATACGTCCTCGGAGAGTGGGAATTTTACAGACGCTCCTTTATCGTCACACCGGATGTGCTGATTCCCCGACCGGAGACGGAATTGCTCGTCGAACGCGCCATTACCCTGGCAGCCGGAATGCACCACCCCCGGATTATTGATGTTGGCTGCGGTTCCGGCGCCATTGCGGTCACCCTGGCAGCGGCCTGCCCGCAGGCGCAGGTGACAGCCGCTGATATTTCCCGATCCGCCCTGCGGGTCACCCTGCAGAACGCGCAAAGACACCTGCAAAAGGCGATCCCCTTGATTCAAGCCGACCTCCTCCAGCCGTTTACAGGGCCGTTCGACCTGATCTGCGCCAACCTGCCCTATATTCCAACCCAAACGATGGAAGGGCTGCCGGTGGCGAATTGGGAGCCAAGATTGGCGCTGGATGGCGGGATGTCGGGATTGGACCTGATCGACAGATTGCTTCACCAGGCCGCCAGCCGCCTGGCCCCCGCCGGCACTATCCTGCTCGAGATCGAATCCAGTCTCGGCGCCGAAACGCTCGCCCTCGCAAAATCCACCTTCGCAACGGCCGAAATTCACCTCCATCAGGACCTGGCCGGAAGAGACCGTCTGGTCGAGATAAAATCCGCCTGAAATCCCCAAAATATGGTTTAGAATTGGTCATTGATAGCATATTTAAGGATGACCACATGATCGAAACAGCCATTCTTGCGACAAATGACCCCCAGGCAATTGCGACCGCGGCCCGAATTATCTCGGAGGGCGGATTGATCGCCTTCCCTTCTGATACCATCTACGGCGTTGCCGGAGACCCTCTCAACCCCGACTCCCTCAAAAAGATTTACCAGGCCAAAGAACGTCCGGATGAAAAAGCCTTGCCGGTATTGATCGGCGCATTGGACCAATTGACCGCCCTGGTCAGCGCCCTCTCTCCTGAGATCGAAGCGATTGCGAAAGCCTTCTGGCCCGGCCCGCTCACCCTCGTTCTGCCCAAGAATCCCAACCTGCCGCCGGAACTTACCGCATACCCCACCGTTGGGGTGCGTATGCCGGACCATCCCTTCACCCTGGCCTTGCTCCGGCGAACCGGACCGCTAGCGACCACCTCCGCCAATATCTCCGGCGGCCCGAATCCGACCACGGCGCAGAACGTTTTGGATCAGTTAGGTGGGCGGATCGACCTGATATTGGATGGCGGCCCAACACCCGGTCCAACCGCGTCCACTGTCGCCGATGTCTCCAGCTCTCCCATTAAAATCTTAAGGGAAGGCCCCATTTCCCTTTCCGACCTCCAAAACCTCAGCAGACAGGACTAATCATGGAATTTGAAACCAAGGATTTCAGCCTCTCAATTTCATCGCTCTCCGGGATTCTTACGCTGCGATCCCGCAAATTCCCTGAAACATCCTTCCAGACCCGTTTAAACACCACAGTCAATTTTCTTGAAAAAGACCTCTCACTGCTGGAGAAGTCATGGTCGATCCTCGAGACGGAAGAACCCACCATTCAGGAAGCCCCCGCCGGCCCGATGCGTCTGATCACTTTCCGGCTGGCTACAACGATCAAGGATGTACAGCTCATCGTGCGCTGCGGGCTTTCCATTTCGGAACCGATGGCCTTCTTCCAACACGAACTGGTCAACGGCAGCCAAAAGGAACTCATCCTCAAGCGTTTGGACCTGTTGGATATTCCAGCCGGGCAGTTGCACCTCGGCAAAGTCAGCACGCAGGATCCGGTCTTCTACAGCAACGGCTGGCAGTCCTGGTCCAGCACCGGTTCCTATGGTCTGGATGACCGGCAGAATATGTCCATATTGGGCCGGTTCCAGAACCCCATGGTGGTTAACCCCGGTACGCCCCAACCTAAGAAAACCAATACCTTCACCGGGGACATGTATGGACTGGTGGGCGATAAAGACACCCGAATCGGACTGTTGGCAGGTTTTCTCTCCCAAAAAGGCCAATTTGGCAGCCTGGAAGCCGGGTTCAACCCCGAACCCACATTGAAAGTCTGGGCTAATGGCGATGACAGTCACATCCCGGCCGGCTCCAGTGCCCAAACGGATTGGCTGGCGGTCAGTTTCGTCAACCTGGCGGACCCGGATCCCTTAGGCGGTTACCTGGCAACGGTCGGACGGCTGCATGGCGTGCCACAGGACCAGGCCGTGCCGGTGGGCTGGTGTTCCTGGTACCACTTCTATCAGAACATTGACGAAAAAGTGTTGGACGCCAATCTCGACACCGTGATCGCCCTCGAACCGGATCTGCCGCTGGAACTCTTCCAGATCGATGATGGCTTTGAGACCTATCCCGGGGACTGGTACGACTTTGACCCTGGTTTTCCCAATGGTTTGAAACCACTGGTGGAAAAGACCAAATCAGCCGGATTGATCCCCGGTGTCTGGCTGGCCCCCTTCATCGTCCATGCCAAGGCGCGGCTCGTGACTGAACACCCCGACTGGCTGCTGCGGGACGCCGAAGGAAAAACGGTAACCGCCGGTTTTGTTTGGAATAACTTCACCCTCGCCCTTGATCTGACCAACCCGGATGCCCTGGCTTATACGCAGGCCGTGATCCGCACCGCTGTGGAGGATTGGGGCTTCACCTACCTTAAGCTGGACTTCCTCTATGCGGCCGCATTGGATGGCGTCTACCAAAACCCAAACCTTACCCGGGCGCAGGTCCTGCGAATGGGATTGGAAGCATTGCGGGAAGCCGCCGGGCCCGAGATCACCATGCTGGGTTGCGGCTGCCCTCTCGGTTCCGGATTGGGCATCTTTGAAGCGATGCGGATCAGTGCGGATGTCAGCGGCTATTGGAAGCCTCACTTTCCACCGGTCAGCGGCATCCTGCAAAACGAGCCGCACATGCCTTCCGCTCGCAATGCGATCCGCAACATCCTCACCCGTGCACCCCTTCACCGCAGGTGGTGGGTCAATGACCCGGACTGCCTGTTGGTCCGTCCCAACACAAAGCTCACTCTGGCTGAAGTCCAAACCCTCACCACCGCAATCGGTCTGACCGGAGGCTCGCTGCTCGTATCGGATGACCTCCCCGCACTGCCCGCGGATCGCCTGGCCATCGCCCAGGCCTTGCTGCCGGTCATTGGTCAACGCGCCCGGGTATTGGATTTATTTGATACGGATTTTCCAGCCAAGTTACGCGTGGACCTGTCCGGGCCGGAAAGTTCCTGGCATCTGCTGGCGAAATTTAACTGGGAATCCTCTCCTAAAGACCTGACCTTCGCCAGCGAGGAATATCAATTGAATGGCAGCCAGTCGTATTGGCTGCGGGAGTTCTGGACCGGCCAGCTTGGGCTGCTCAAACCGGACCGCCCCTTAACGTTTGCCAAGGTCCCGGCGCACGGCGTTGCTGTTGTTGCCGCTCGCGCTTTTGACGCCCATAAGCCCACTTACCTGGGCAGCAGCCTGCACCTGGCTCAGGGATTGGAGATCTCTGGTTGGATGATCGGCGAGAAAAGATTGGAACTGGATTTCAATTTAGGCAGAAAAGCTGCCGGCGATATTACCCTCTCCCTGCCCTGGCAGCCGGAGACGGCCTTCTGTAACGACAATCCCTGCCCGATTGAAGATCTGGGGGATGGGATCTATACCCTCCATCTGATGAACGCGGATCAGAGCAAGCTGACCTTGCATCATTGATAAAATCTCCGGAGTCCGAAAAGTACAGATAATCCATTCTTGAGAGGGAATCTCAGGAATAAAATGATCCTTTTTCATGTCCATTGAGCGCATAAATCGAAGAAATTCGATTAAAACAGCATTTAAATTACAACTTGCCTCTTTCCAAAATCGCTCCAATCGGATAGGATTAGATGCTGCCGGATAACATCGGCCTGAATGGTCGATGTTTTTTTATGGAACAAATTTATCTTTTCATGAATAGAGACTTATCGATTTATGCTTACAGAACGAACTGATTTAAGAAATATCGCCATCATTGCCCACGTTGACCATGGAAAAACCACGCTCGTGGATGGCTTACTCAAACAGGCCAATGTTTTCCGCGCCAATCAACAAGTGGCCGAACGCGTGATGGACTCGAATGATTTGGAACGTGAACGCGGCATCACCATTTTGGCCAAGAACACCGCTATCGAAATCTGGGATCCCCGTGCGCAACAAAAGGTCAAAATCAACATCGTTGATACGCCCGGCCATGCCGATTTTGGTGGAGAAGTGGAACGGGTCATGAATATGGTTGATGGTGTGCTGCTCCTGGTGGATGCAGCCGAAGGCCCCATGCCACAGACCCGTTTCGTGCTCAAGAAGGCGCTCGAAATGAATCATCGCGCCATCGTCGTCGTCAATAAAGTGGATCGCAAAGGCGCCGATCCGGAGCTGGTGCTCAATCAGACTTTTGATTTATTCATTGAATTGGGCGCCAGTGAGGAACAGGCCTATTTTCCCGTGATTTACGCCAATGCCGTCACCGCCCAGGCCGGCCAAACCCCGGATCTGGGACCCGACCTGCAACCTCTGTTTGAAGCCATCCTAACCCAAATTCCATGTCCAAAAGTAGATCTCGATGCGCCGCTTAAAATGCTCGTGACCAATCTGGGTTACGATCCATACCGTGGCGTTACGGCGATTGGCCGGATCCATTCCGGTCAGATGAAAGTCAACATGCCCCTGGCCCGCATCCGGGTTAATGGTGAGATTTTGCCTGAAAGTGTTCGTTATCTGAACATCTATGAAGGATTGGACAAAGTCCCAGTTGATTCGGCTCAGGCCGGTGATATCGTCGTCCTGGCAGGGTTGGAGGGTATCGCAATTGGTGAAACGCTGGCCGATCCCGAGCACCCGCAACCCTTGCCGCCGATCCAGGTTGAAGAACCAACTGTGCATATGACCTTTGGTGTCAACACATCGCCATTTTCAGGACGTGAAGGGCAATGGGGTACCTCCCGAAAAATCCGCCAGCGTCTTTTCGATGAACTGCGCACAAATGTTGCCTTAAGAGTGGTTGAAAGCGACACGCCGGATTCCTTCCAAGTCTCCGGCAGGGGTGAACTGCATCTGGCAATTCTGATTGAAACCTTGCGCCGGGAAGGGTATGAATTCCAGGTGTCGAGGCCGGATGTGATCCTGAAGCAGGATAGTTCGGGCAAAATACTGGAGCCATTCGAAGATGTGTATATCGAGACCAGCCCGGACACGGTTGGCGTGGTCGTTGAAATGCTGGGAGCCCGGCATGGCATCATGAAGAATATGGTCAACACCACAACAGGCACCGTACGTTTGGAATTCCTGGTACCCACCCGTGGTTTACTTGGTTTTCGTTCTCAATTTTTGTCTTCCACCCGCGGTGATGGCGTCATCCATACGCTTTTTCATGGCTATTTACCGTATTCAGGGGATTTCAGCGAACGCTCTTCCGGTTCTCTGGTGGCCTTCGAGGCCGGTGTGACAACCACCTTTGGCCTCAAGAATGCTGAAGAACGGGGAACTTTGTTCTACGGAGCAGGTGTGCCCGTTTATGCGGGTATGGTGATTGGGAAATACCAACGCCCCGGGGACCTGGATATCAATGTCTGCAAGAAAAAAGAACTGACCAATATGCGGGCAGCCAATGCAGATAAGGAAATCCGATTAACAACCCCCACACACCTGAGTCTTGAAGAAGCTATTGAGTATCTTGGGAAAGATGAGCTCTTGGAAGTGACGCCGCTCGCCTATCGCATCCGTAAACAACAGCTTTCCGCTCACGAGCGGGGACGGCTCACTAAAACAGCCAAGAAAGCCGCGCTGGAGGCGGATAGTTAAGCAATAATTTTCCATGCTTTGCTGATCTTCTGCCCCGTTGCACAGGAAGAATTTGCTTTAAATATAAAAGAGACCTCCCAGCGGAGGTCTCACTTTTTAATTAATTTCCGGCTGGGACAGGAACATCAACTTCTGGTTGTAAATCCTCTCCTGAAGGAGATAGTGCCTGGTCCGGCACGGCATCCGGGACCTCCGTCTCCAGTTTACGGACTCTCGGGTTGGCAAAGGCCAGTCCGGTGACGATGAACAGGATGATCCCACTGGTGATCAGCATCAAACCGATCCCCCGGGTCGGTCCCACCCTAATCCAGCGACCAACAAAGGTCGTAGCCAATCTGCCGCCTTCCACCAAAAGCGGATTGAAGACATGATCCGCCAGAAAGCCGCTGAGCAGGAAAGCGATTGGCATCATCGACATGCTGATCATGCTGCGGGTGGCCATAACCCGACCCTGAATTTCCGGAGCGACTTTGGTTGCGAACATGGCCGAACTTGCGCTCCCGCCGAAGGGTGAGAAAAACATCACTACAAACAAGCCCGCACCGATCAAGGCAATGGACGGTCGGCTGCCGGCGATGAAAAATCCAAGCGTTGATAGAAGAATGGTCGCCATGATGAAAACGACCCGATTTTTCTTGACACCACCCCATACGCTCATCACCAGGCTGCCCGCCAACATCCCGACCCCGAGGAAAGTCTGCACAAGACCGAGGCTGGTGGCAGAACCGATAGCGAGCACCAATGGCCCGATCATCACCGCCGAAATATTGAGGAAGAAATTGACCAGCGCGAAATACCACAGGAGGCCCATCAACCCGGGGCGGTCCTTCAGGTAACGCCAGCCAAAGGCCACATCCTTCCAGACGGAATGCTTTTCTTTGGAAGCCTCCAGAGTCTTCTCCGGCTGGGGGATACGAACCAGGATCAACGTCACCAGGGCAAACAGGAAAGTGCCAATATCAATCATAATGATGCCGGTCAGCCCAATCGAGGTCAACAACGCGCCTGCCAGAATGGGTGTCAGAATGGTTTGAATGGCATCCCCCATCTGGATCAGGCTGTTGGCACGGGTGAGCTGCTCCTTGGGCACCATCATCACGATCGAAGCGGAATAAGCCGGCTGCTGGAAGGAACCAAAAACCGCCTCCAGACCGCTGATCAGGTAGATCATCCAGACTTCCATGGTTCCGGTCAACAGCAGCGCTGCCGTTGCCAATGTGACCAGTCCAGCCAGCGAGTCCGAGACCAGCATGATCATCTTCCGGTTCCAGCGATCGCTGACCACACCGGCTATCGGAGATAGCAGGATCCGGGGCAGGATGCTGAAAAGCGCTGTCATGGCAAAGGGCGTGGCCTGACCGGTCTGATCATAAATCCAAACCGCCAAAGCAAAGCCGATCAGCCCGGAGCCAATCAGTGAAGTGACCTGCCCCACCAGCACAACGAGGAAGGTCCGCATGTTCTTTAGGGGTGCTTTCTTTTTTATTTTTTCAGTCATCTTTTTGATCATTCTCATAGCTAGCATTCGGATATAAGAAATAGGCAACGCTGTATTCTCTGACGCCCGGATCGGATGGTTTTGCATCAGGCAGATTCTGGAATTCATCCAGAAGTGCTTTAAAATCCTGGCTTATTTTCTTATAATCCTCATCGGTAATTCTCTTTTTAACCCGGAATACCGCTATCTCATTCGATTGCGCCCCATCTTCATTTTTGGCTGAGAAATCCAGAGTGTGCAGGGTCCGGATAATGTCTTCTTTGGTCGTATCCAGGGCAGCGATAATCACCCGATTGATGTCTTCAACCACCGCTTCGGGGTTGGCGTTGACAATATCCTGGTCAACCATGATCTCTTTGGCAGTGGTCCAATAATATTTTTCAATAATGTTATTAACGGTTTGGGTTCGCGCCACTTTTATCAGCCCGACCGATTCCAGCATATTGAAGTGGTAATAAAGCCGATTGCTTGTCATCCCCAACTTATCTGCTACATATTTGACCGTCTGAGGCTCATCTCCCAGGATTTCAAGGATCTGAAACCGTAAAGGATCGGTGATCACCTTGAGCGTTTCAAGGTCTTTGATTACAAAGAGCGGATCGTGTTCCAATGATTCTTCCACAAAAATCTCCTTTACCGTTAAAATATAATTTAACGGTAAAGACAGTTTATAACGATTAGAATAATTTGTCAAGCCCCTATCGGAATCAAAAAGCGCCCCATTGCTGAGGCGCTTGATTGCAAACTTCAAATTATTTACTCTTCAGGTTTACTTTCCGGAATTTGTGCCAGGGCTTCCATTTTCTTGGCTTGTCGTTTCGCTTTCCTTTTGAGCAGCAGCTTGATCAGGAAGAAAGCCGCGAGACCCAATGGAACCAGGAAGGGCAGACAGTAAATGCCGAACCAAATCAGGATGTCGACGAGTTTCTGCCCGGTGTTGATCAAGGCTTCCACAGCTTTCTTGACCGTCCCCTGCGGTTCCCATCCGGCGATCACAATGGGCTGCAGGGATTCTTTGGCAACGATCTCCACCGAGATGGCGGACATGGCGGCGGATTCCGAGAGATACTGCATCTGGCCCTTGACCGTTTCAATCTGGCCCCGATAGTAGGTCAATTCATCGAATACATCCAGCACGTCTTCCGTTTCCGTCGCGTTTTCCATGATGGCGGTCAGCGCTTCTTCGGCGGCTTCCAGGTTGCGCAGTTGGGATTCGAGATCGGTATATTCCGAGGTCACATCCTGACCAGACACATTTTCATAAAGCACATCATCTTCAGGCTCCGGCGTGAGCCCTTTGATAGCGGTCATGATCGGATCCAACTGTCCTGCAGGCACCCGGATGGTCACATTGGCATAAGGCACCGTGCTGCCGCTGGAGGTGGTGGATTGGTAGATATTTGAATAGACCACAAACCCACCCGCGCTCTCGGCCATCGCAATGATCGAATCCAGCGATGTGGTTGGGTTCTCAACGGCAATCCGCAGGTTGGCGTTATAGATCACCATGCGTTCCGTTGCGGCGGCGGATTCGCCCATACCGGAGTCGTAATCACGGGATGAGTTCGAAACGCCATCCGAAGCCACCGATTCTTCCATAGCGTATTCATACTCGACGTCCGCCTGAGGCGCATAACCCGCAGTGTCTTCAACGGAAGCTTTTGCGGCTGAACATGCTGAAGCCAAAGTGGTGACAATAATAATTAAGCTGACCAGTAAGATTTTTCTCTTCTTCATCATTTTCTCCTTTTCAAAAGAACGAGCTTGTCTATACTATTTTATATAATTTTTGACGCTCAAGATATCAGAAAAGTTCCCCGATGAAAATAATTCCAATCGGAGAAAAAATCCCTCCATTTACTAGAAATTACCAGCCCTCGCTCAACCTGGCGGCATGCCGGACGGGCAACCCGGCCGCTAAAATCCGCTGCTGCACCGCCTCAACATCATACGGTACCCGGTGATATTCCCAGGGGAATTCATCCCGGTCATCATAAATTAAATAGGAGGATAGCGGATTGTGATCACGCGGCTGCCCCACCGACCCCGGGTTCACAATGGATTTCAGATCAAGCCCGAAGGGTTGATCAGGACTAATTAAATACAGATTCGTGGAATCCGGTGTCTCACCATCCTTGATAAAAATACAGGGTATGTGCGTGTGCCCCACCAGGCAAAATGGAGTCAAAAACTCGTCCATATTCAGTCTGGCAACACTCAGGTCCATAATGTATTCCCAAACCGGGTTGCGCGGGCTGCCATGCGCCAGGGTGAAATCATCTATCTCGACCTTCTCCGGAAGTTCCCGCAGCCACCGATAGTTTTCCGGAGAAAGCTGCGAGGCCAGCCACTCCAGCGATTTCCTCGCTTCCGTATTAAAAGCATGAATGTCGATCTCGCCCAGAATCGCTGCATCATGGTTTCCCTTTATGCACACCAATTGGGGCAACGCTCGAAGCTGCTCGATACATTCATTCGGGTCCGGCCCGTATCCCACCACATCCCCCAGGCAGAAAACACGATCAAACGGCGCTGCATCTTCAAGCACAGCTTGCAGCGCCGTCAGGTTTGAGTGAATATCCGATAGGATCAGGGTCCGCATTTTTTAAGGCAAATTGAAAATGAACTTCCAGTTGCCCTCCGTCTGGGTTTGACTGGAATAGATGCCCATGATGGCCATCCAGGTGTTACCGGGTTTCAATGGGAAAGGATCCCCGTTTTCATCGAAGAACTGGATCGGCTGAGAATTGCTGACCGCTTTCCAGGTCACTTCATAGGCCTGCCCATCGCGGAAGATCACCGCCGGGCGGCCGGTTGTGTTACCCCAGATATCAATGTCATGCATCGAAGCGGTATATTCGGTGTAATAAGCATAGAGGACGATCACATTGGAGAAAGCCAGTTGTTCATCGGTATTGCGATCCGTCAGGGGCACCATCGTCAGTTCAGAACCGGAAGTATCCTCAATCAACCTCAGATACTTGCCTGTGGGGATGTCGAACACCCACTCGCCCCGGTCCAGGTTGGAATACTGCACCAGCACATCCGTGCCATCCGTCCCGCCCTCGGGCGCCACCGGGTCAAAAGCCATCCCTTCCAGCGTATATTGATGGTTATCCACACCGCGTTGGGTGGATAGGGTCGTTAATTCGGCTGAATTTGCGAAAATACTGGTCACATTGCTTTCGCCGTTATCACAGATCGCCGGGCAGACGTTACCCGTGCCGCTGATGGCGCGGAC
>CAYUSC010000004.1:0-4096 GCA_964447265.1 uncultured Candidatus Brevefilum sp. | reverse complement strand
TCCTGGGTGGGCGTCGCGGTTGCAGTCGGTTCCGGAGTAGCGGTTTGGGTTGGTACGATCTTTTCAGTTGCGGAGGGCAATGCGGCAACGGTTTGGGCGGCATAGGTACCCGCCTGCTCCACTTCCGATAAGCCAATTTGTCCGCAAGCCGCGAGGATCGTGGTCAAGAGTGCCAAAACTAACCAAAGCGTGTAACGTTTGTTTCGTTTCATAGGTTCACCTCTGGGCACAATTTTACCCCAACACCCAGGGATTGCGTGAAAGGTTAATTTTTCCTATTACCCTGAAAATCAGCGAAATATTTTATTTTTTCGCCATTTCGATGATTTCCGCGATCATGTCAAAGCGATTGAACGATGGGATGATATACACACCCTGGAAGGTCTTGCGAATCTCCCGGATCAACTCCACGGCAATCCGCTTGCCCTCACCGAGCATATCCTCGCCGGCATTGGCCATCCGGTCCTGAATCTCCTGCGGGATAACGATCCCCGGCACCTCGTTATGCAGGAAGCGCGCATGGCGATCCGTCACCAGGGGCAGCACACCCGCCAAAAGCGGTGTGGTTAGTTCGCCGTACCGTTCCGCGTAATAAGCGAGGAACTCCCGGGCGCGGTCCACTTCAAAGATCGGCTGGGTCAGGAAAAAGTCCGCTCCGGCATCCAGTTTCTTGCGCAGGGTGCGAATCTCCCGGTCGGGGTCATTGGGGCAAAGGTTCAGCGCCGCCCCGACAAAGAAGGTTGTCGGCTGGCCTATTTCGCCGCCGGCATGATCCACCCCGGTGTTGAAACCTTCCTTAATCAGCCGGATCAGGCCGGTCGGCACAAGGTCATAGGAATCGTTCGCATCGGGATAATCGCCAATGGCGGTTGGATCCCCCATCACCACAAAGACATTGCGGATATTGATCGCGTGCGCCGCCAGCAGGTCACCCTGCACGCGCAACAGATTACGTCCCCGGGTGGGGAAATGGAGCGTGGTTTCGATGTCAAATTGTTTCTGAATCAAATTGCAGACCGCCCAGGGGCTCATCCGCATCCGGGCTCGGGGGCTGTCGGCCACATCAATCACATCCGCGCCGGCATCCGCCAACAATGAAGCTCCAGCCATCAGCTTATGGGTGGAAAGCCCGCGTGGTGGGTCCATTTCCACAGCAATCACAAATTCGCCCTTCGTCAGTTTCTGCGCCAGTCCCGAAGGTCCTTCAGCCGGTTCCATTTCGCTTGAGCGCACCCCTTCCAGTTCGGCAAGCTGCACGACCGCGAAATCCTCCGGCGCGCCCGAAATCGCCTCGGCAATCACCCTGACATGCGCGGGAGTGGTGCCGCAGCAGCCGCCAATCACGTTGGCACCGGATTGCCAAAAAGCCAGGGCATAATCTTTGAAATAATCCGGCCCGGCGGGATACATGATCCGCCCGCCAACCCGTTCCGGGAAGCCCGCGTTGGGCATCACCGAGAAGCGGCCCTCCGGCACAGCGGCTTTCATCATTTTGAGGATCCGCAGCAACTGGGCGGGACCGCCAGAGCAGTTCACGCCGATCACATCCACGCCAAAGCCGGCCATCTTCTCTGCCACTTCCTGAGGGGTATCGCCCAGCAGGGTCCGCCGGTCGCGGGTGAAGGTCATTGAGGCGATCACCGGCATCGATTCGTCCACAGCATGGACTGCACGCACCGCCTCACGCACTGCGTAGAGATCGACCATCGTTTCAATCAGGATCACGTCCACGCCAGCCTCAATCAAAGCGCGGGCCTGCTCCAGATAGATCTCATAGGCCTCTTCAGGCTGGATATGCCCGAAAGGCGCCAGGGGCAGCCCCAAGGGTCCAATATCCCCGGCGATCATCACGTCTTTGAATGAGGCATCCACCACCCGCCGGGCAAGCTTGACACTGGCAGTGTTCACTTCCGCCACCCGTTCATCCAGGCCATGACGTTCGAGTTTGGTCCGGTTTGCGCCAAAGGTGTTGGTCTTGATTACCTCTGCGCCGGCGTTAATATAATCCCGGTGGATCTCGCCGACGGCAGCCGGGTCCAACAGGTTCAATTCATCAAAGCATGAATCGATATCCACACCATGCTCGTGCAGGAGCGTCCCCATCGCGCCATCGAAAACGATCGGTTTCTCGGATCGGCTCAAACGTTGGATAAATTTTCTCTCACCTTTTTCCATTGCAACCTTCATTCGTACTAATCACCCAGCAATTGTTCCACCCGGCTGGTGCCAACATTGAAATACTTGGCATCGGGATGGTGAACAATGATCGCTGCGGTGGATTGTTCAGGGACCAGTTGATAAGCCGCGGTCAGGGTCATTCCCAGGGCCGACTCTGCCGGGAGAAGCTCGAAGACTTTAGTATGGTCTTCCAGTTCGGGAATCGCGGGATAGCCCCAGGAATAGCGCTTACCCCGTTCGGGATCCAGGCCCAATTCACGGCGGATATGCTCGTGCATGTAGTTCGCTGTGGCCTCGGCCATCTGGACTGCCAATCCATGCAGGTAATAGCCCTCGGCATATTCACCCGCCTCCTGCAGCTCCTCAAAGCGCTGCGTGGCATTCTTCCCCACCGTGACCACCTGGAAAGCGACCACATCCATTTTGCCCGAATCTTTGGAAGCGAAATAATCCGCCAGGCACAAGCCCTCGCCTCCCTCCTGACGGGGGAAAGCAAAGCGTTCAATCACGGTTGGCTCTGCATCCTGCAGTGTTTCCGGGTCATAGACCAGGAGTTCATCACCTGCCGATTGGCAGGGCCAATAGCCATAGACCGCCTGCGGCTGCAGCCAGCCATTCTTTTCGGCGTCCTTGCGCATCCGCACCAGGCGCTCTTCAAATTCCGCCTTGAGCTGCTTCCATTCCGCCCCGTGAGCGTTCTTGGCGCCCCACGAAAGGCGGTAGAGTTCATTTAAAGAAAGGTGTTCGCCCACGATCTCCAGCGGCATATCGCGCACCACCCGCGGCCCCCAATAGGGCGGTGTGGGCAGCGTTTCCAGCGCGGCAACGGCATTCTTCCGTACCGAACGGGGCACGCTGCGATTGCTGTGCAGCTCCTTGCCCAGTTCATAATCCGCCGACTGGCGGATTTCCGCCACCAGAGTTTCCCGTTTTTCGGGAGTCATCAGGGCATCCATGGTGGAGAGGCCCTCAAAGGCATCCTTGCAGTAAAATACGCCCGGCGCGTAGTATTGTCCGGCGTCGGTTAACAAAATACGCTTACCAAAGCGGGGATTTATCGCCGCACCGCCCACCAGCACGGGGAAATCCAGTCCCCGCCGGTCAAGTTCATTGATGATCAGGGGCATCTGTTTACTGGTGGAAACCAGCAGCGCGCTCAACCCGATTGCGTCGGCCTTTTCCTCAACCGCGCGGGAGATGATCGTCTCTGCAGGAACCTGTTTGCCGAGGTCCACCACGGTGTAGCCGTTATTGGATAAGATCGTCTTGACCAGATTCTTACCGATGTCATGGACATCACCATAAACCGTCGCCAGGACCATCTTGCCCTTGGTGGCGCCTTCCTGCTTGTCGAGGAAATTCTCAAGGTAGCTCACCGCCACCTTCATTACCTCGGCGCTCTGCAGCACGAAGGGCAGGATCAACTCACCAGCGCCAAACTTATCACCGACATCCTTCATAGCCGGCAGCAGCACGGTATTGAGCACTTCCACGGCTGTTTCGCCCTTGGGACGGTTCGGGTCGCGATTCAGCAGGATATCGATATCCGTCTCTACATCCGCCTTATGACGATGCAAAATTCGCCAGTGCAGCCGTTCCTCGGGGGTCAGGGCAGCCAGATCGGACTCACCGCTCTCCTGCTCACCGCTGTCTTCCACGGATTCAAAATAGGTGATCAGTTTCGCCAGCGCCTGCTCATCCCGATTGAAGATCAAGTCTTCGGCCAGCATGCGCTCATCTGCCGCGATTTCCGCATAGGGTTTGATATGCGCTGGATTGACAATTGCCATATCCAGCCCAGCCTGCACGCAGTGATAAAGCATCACACTGTTCAGCACAGCGCGGGCAGGCTTCGAAAGACCAAAGGAAACATTGCTCACACCCAGCGAGGTCAGCACGCCGGGCAGGGTTTCCTTGA
>CAYUSC010000003.1:35283-51490 GCA_964447265.1 uncultured Candidatus Brevefilum sp. | reverse complement strand
GCCGGAACGTTACAGCCAAACCCGAGGATGAAGGGCACAATCGATTTTCCATGCAGCCCCAATTTATGCATCAGGGCATCCATCAGGAAAGCTACCCGCGGCAGATAACCGATATCCTCCAGCAGACCAAGTCCAAACAGGAAAGGCACCAAATAAGGCAGAACGATCGCCACCCCACCGGACACCCCCTGCACAAGGGCGACGGTGATCTGCGGGATGAATCCGGTGTCGTTGGTGAACAGCGACAGCACCCAGCCTTCCAGTTGTGTAAATAATCCCATCAATGGGTCTTCCAGCACCCCACCGATGGCATAGACGAGTTGGAAAAATCCAAAGAGGATCAAAATCAGAAAAACATAACCAAAAAATGGGTGCAAAAGGACATCGTCCAGCTTATCCCGAAAGGTGATTCGGCGTTTGCCCTGCTGGATCACCTGTTTGGCGATCTTATCGGCCAAACCAATCCTCTCGCTGTTGATCACCCACTCCGGGGATTGCCCCCGGTCCACTTTAAGCGACTTGCGGTAGGTTTCAAGTTTTTCCGCTATTTTTGAGTCCTGCTTGAGGACATCTTCAAGAATTTCCTGGTCGCCTTCAAGCAGCTTAATCGCCAGTTCACGCTGGTTGAGATGGCTTTTAATCCCGGTCAAATCGTGGATTAGTGAACTGAGGTAACGCTCGATGTCCGTGCTGTAAGTGGGTTGGATCGGCAGCTTCTTTTCCTGACCGATACGGTAAGCAGTCACGAAAAGGGGCTGGATTCCGCGTCCCTTGGAAGCGATCATCGGAACCACAGGCGCTCCGATGAAATCCTTTAATTTTTCAACATCCACCCGGATGCCCATCCGGTCGGCTTCGTCCATCATATTGAGCGCCACAACCATTGGCACGCCCAATTCCAACACCTCAACCGTCATCGCCAGGCCATAAGACAGGTGCGACGCATCCAACACATTGATCACCATATCCACCGCGTTGGAAGTCAGATATTTGATCACTTCGCGCTCAGCCGGATTCGTCCCGGCCAAGCTGTAGGTGCCGGGCAAATCCACCACATCCACCACATCCCCCAAAACCCGAACTTTGCTTTCGGTGAAGGTTACTGTGGTTCCCGAGAAATTTCCTGTCTCGGCTTTATAACCAGCGACCTGGTTAAAAAGAGTGCTCTTCCCACAATTGGGCTGACCAATGAGTGCGATCCGCATCAGTCCGTCACCTCAATCTGGACCCGGGCGGCAATCCCCCGTCCAAGTGCAACGGAGCGGCCTTCAACATCGAGCATCAAGGGGCCACCCATTGGGGCGTACCGGAGAACAGATACAGTCCGGCCCGGGCTGAGACCCAATTGTCGGAGCTTGAAATCAATATTTTTCCCCCCGCGATAATCAATGATCGTGGCTGTTTGGCCTTTAGGTAAATCTAATAAATTCATTTAGCCTCATATAACTCAGATTACCTATTCTATCTTTAGCCCCAAATCCAGTCAAGGAAAGATGTCACCTGACATTGTTATTAATTTCATAATCAATATGCAATATAATCAAGGCGTCTTTTTCACGTCATCATGTGTGGAGACCCACCCGGATACCCGCCAATGACGACCAACCAATTGGTCTGTGAGATGAATGCCACACAACCGCACCGCCGCAAGTCATTCAGTGTTTATTGCCTTGATTATCTCGCGTACAATTGTCCAGGATATAAGTAACCATTAAATATCTTCAGGAAAGTGAATTTAAATGCCATCATCCTCTCGCCCTCCCGTAATTATGACCTCCGAAAAAGGTACCTTCGCCCGGCAGACGATTGAAGAACTTAAAGCCAATATTGTTGACCGGGTGCTGGCGGATTTTGACTATACTCCTCAGATTCGTAAAGACATGCTGGAACTGCGGGCCTCGTTAACCCAGGGCACGATCCAACCCCTGCAGGAGAAAACCAGCGACAAACCCATCTGGGATGAGGATATTCAGCCCTGGTTGGGGGAATCCTGGCTGGCCATCCCCTGGCTGCTGGCTGAAACCTATTTCTATCGCCGCCTTTTGGAAGCCGTCCAGTATTTCCAACCGGGTCCCTGGCGGGAAAAAGACCCCTATCGCAAAATGAAGACCACCGAGATCCTGCAGGCTTTTCCCCTCTTCGCCAAAGAGTATGAAAACCGCCAATTCAAGCCGACCTTTGAGGATTTCTCGGTATCCTTCCACAACGCTCTGTGGGGCAATCGTGCTGATCTGAGCAATTTGCAGCATTTTGAAAATGACACCGACAACCATCTGCATACGGTCATTCGGGATGATACTCAGGCCGTTTTTGACCTGATCGCTGAAAAGCCTGCTAATATTGCTTATTTCTTCGATAATATCGGGCGGGAATTGTTTTTCGATCTGGCATTTATCCATTATCTGCTCGAAAGCGGTCTGGCACAGAACATCACTTTTTATTTGAAAAACCAGCCCTATTTTGTTTCGGACGCCATGCCCGAAGACCTCGATTACATTCTCGGGGTCCTGGAGAGTTCCAGCTCACCTGAAACCCATAAACTCGCAGTTGACCTGATGTCATGGATTAAATCGGGCGTCATCACCGTGGAAGCGCCGCCTGTTCTTGCAACCAGCCGGGAATTTCACCGTCTGCCGGACAGTCTTCGAAGGCAGCTCGAATCCTTTGATCTTGCCATCCTGAAAGGCGACGCCAATTATCGCCGCCTGATCGGCGATTGGCACTGGGATCCTATCACGCCGTTTGAAGAGGCCGCCGCCTACTTCCCCACTTCCGTGGTCAGCCTGCGGACGACGAAAGCGGAATTGGTCGTTGGGCTATCCCAGGAGCAATTTGATGATCTGCAGCAGAACGCCGAATCCGACTGGATGTTCAACGGCGAACGCGGGATGATCTCATTCATGCAGAAAACCAAATAATCACCCCGCTGAATACTTAGCTCGCTATACGAAAGAAAAATTAAGGCGATGGAATTACCAAACTCCATCGCCTTTTCACTTGCCTCCATTCGCCATTCAATTTATAATAGTTATTAGAATATTTGTTCGGTATACTCTTTTTTCACCTTATGACCCTGCCTTATTTACGGACCCATTCTTATTTCGGCTTCCTGGAGTCGCTGTTCTCGCCCCAGGCGCTGGCCGCGACTGCCCGGGAGCAAGGCATTCCCTGTCTCGGACTGACTGATCATCGCTTCCTGACTGGGTCGATTGAATTTTATGAGGCCTGTCTGGATGTGGAAATCAAACCAATCCTCGGACTTGAGATCGACCTGTCATTTGAAGGGCATTCAAGCCGCCTGGCGCTCCTGGCGAAGGACCGCTCTGGCTGGTCCAATCTTTGCCGTCTGAGCAGCGCTTTGATGATGGAACACACCTCACTCACCCTACAGGCCTTATCCGAAAACAGTGAGGGGCTGATCGGGATTGCCGGCGGCCCCTGGGGCATCCTCCGCGATCTGGTTCTTTCATCGCCATCCGGAGAAAAACGGCCACAACAATTCCTGTCCCTGCTGCAAGCTATCTTCAAAGATGACTTGTTTATCGAAATCCAGCGATACGCCAACGGCCCTCTGCAAGGCGAAGTCATGCTCCGTGACCTGGCTGAGGTGTTCAATGTCCCCCTGATCGCGACTCAGGATATCTGCTACCAAAAACCCGAGGAAGAAAAGCTCTACCGAACGCTCACCGCCATCCGCCAGATCACGCCCCTGCAGACTCTCTCCCCCCGGTTGCTGCCGCCCGGTCCGGCAACGTTTCCCACCCCGGCGGACTTCCAATATCGTTACCGGGATTGTCCCGAAGCCCTCACCAATTTATCAACTGTTGTTGACCGCTGCAATCTTGAATTGCCCATTGGCGGAACGCATTACCCCGCCTTCCCCACGCCTCAGGGCCAGACCCAGGCGGAATACCTGCGTGAGAAAGCATTCAAAGGCGCGAAAACACTTTACGGAGAACTCACGCCAGAGATCACCTCCCGGTTGGATTACGAGCTCGAGATCATCACCCGGATGGGATATGAACCGATCTTCCTGATCGTGGAAGATGTCCTCAATCATGCCCGGCAGGTCGGCATTCCCACCTCCTCGCGCGGATCAGCCGCCTCCTCTCTGGTCGCTCATTGCCTCAACATCACTTCCCCTGACCCACTGGCCCTCAATCTCTATTTTGAGCGCTTCCTCAACCCGGCCCGGCTGAAACCACCGGATATCGATACCGACATCGCCTCCCACCGGCGCGATGAGCTGATCCAATACATCTTTGACACCTATGGCCGTGATCGGGTGGCAATGGTTGGAACAATTACCCGTTACCGTCCCAAATCAGCGCTGGGGGATGTCGCCAAGGCTTACGGGCTCTCGCCGGAAACAATCCGGCAGCTCTCCCGCAAGCTCCCCCACTCTTTCCATATCCGCCAATCTCAGGAAGAAGGCGATCCCTTTGCATCTCTCCAACGGGAGTCAATCAATCCCATGATTAAGGACGTGATTGCCGATGCCCGCGCGTTGCTGGACCTTCCGCGACATCTCTCTGTCCATCCGGGCGGCGTCATCATCGCACCTTTTCCCATCACCGACCTCGTACCTCTGGAACATTCCAACACTCTCGGGATCAACCACGCCCAATATGACCTGGAAGGGATCGAGAAACTGGGCCTGGTAAAAATTGACATGTTGGGGATCCGCGGCCTGACCGTCCTGGGTGAAGTTGCCAACAAAATCCAATCATGGCGGCTAAGCGAATTCCGGAACGGGCTGGAAGTTCTGGCCAATATCCCGCTGGAAGACGCACCGACTTCCGAGACGGTTGAACAAGCCCGGACAATTGGCTGCTTTCAAATTGAAAGCCCGGGCATGCGGGGGACTTTACGGGAAATCCAGGCCCGAACCATGGAAGATATCATGGCCGCTCTGGCGCTCTATCGACCGGGGCCGCTGCGTGGGGGGCTGCGGGACGCCTTTGTCCGTCGGTTCCGGGGTGAAGAAGAAGTCACCCCGATCCACGATTCACTTAATGACCTGTTGTCCAGCACCTACGGTGTGATCCTCTATCAGGAACAGGTGTTGCGGATTGCCCATGAACTGGGCGGACTCACTATCGCTCAGGCGGATATCCTCCGTCGCGCAATGAGCCATTTCGATCCCGGCGGTGTGATGGTCACGCTCAAGAAAAATTTTATCCACGGCGCAGGTGAGCGCCATAACGTGCCCGAGGAAACGGCTGACCGGATCTGGGAGATGATGGCCGCTTTCGCTGGTTATGGCTTTCCAAAAGCGCATGCTGCCTCCTATGCCCAACTGGCCTGGAATTCCGCCTGGTGCAAGACCCATTACCCCGCTGAGTTCATGGCTGCTGTCCTGGGCTATGGCGGCGGGTATTATTCCCAGCGAGTCTATTTGATGGAGGCGAGGCGACTTAAACTGCCGCTGCATCCGCCTCACATCAACCATTCCGACATCCATTTCAAAGTGACCTACCCCAAAGGCGAGGCCAATCTTTACATGGGGCTGGAACAGGTCCGTGACCTCACCCAAAAGACGATTGGAGCCATCCTCAGGAACCGTCCTTTCCAGTCGTTGGAGGATTTCCTGCTTCGGGTGGATCCGCAACGCAAGGAAGCCGGTAATTTAATTATGGTCGGCGCCCTGGATGGGATCATCACCATTCCCGAAGGTCTCCGCCGGATAGAACACAAGCGCCCGCCGGGACAAATGCAGCTTTTTGGTGCACCTGAAATCGCCGACGACTGGGATGAAACGGAACGCCAACAAGCCCAGCAGGACCTTCTCGGGGTCAGTCTGGGGATCAGCCCTTTGGAACAAATCGCCGATGAAATTCAAACCAGCGGCGCCATCACCACCCTCGAAGCTCAGGATAGGATTGACGAAAAAGTAACCCTGGCTGGGATGCGCCAAACCTGGCGGCGATTGCGCACTAAAACCTCCGGCCAGATGATGTGCTTTTTGAACCTCGAGGATTTAGAAGGGTCAATCCAGGTGATGGTCCCATCGACGCTCTATGCGAAGGTTTATAATGACCTTAGAGAAATTGGACCTTTTCTGGTGGAAGGCGTCGTCAAAAATGACCCGGACCGCCGTCAAACCCACGTTGTGGCTGAAAAGATCCAATTGGTAAAGGTTTAGAAAAAACGCTGCTGACCTTGCCGCCTATCCCCGCAACCGCTATACTTAGTTTATTCAAAGAATGTTAATCAGGAGGGCTGATGACCGCGAAGAAACATCCCTGGTATTTAAATGCCACTTTTTATGAAGTCCATGTCAGGGCTTACCGCGACTCAAATTCAGATGGCAACGGGGATTTACCGGGATTGATTTCCAAGCTGGACTATATCAAGGCTCTGGGCGTCGATTGCGTCTGGGTGCTGCCGATTTACCCATCCCCCTTAAAAGATGATGGCTACGACATCGCTGACTATTACAGCGTCCATTCCGATTATGGCACCATCGAGGATTTCAAAGAACTTGTGCAGGAAGCCCACCAGCGCGGGCTGAAGGTGATCGCCGATCTTGTGCTGAATCACACCTCGGATCAACATCCCTGGTTCCAGGCAGCCCGTTCGGACCCCCAATCCAAATACCACGATTATTACGTCTGGTCCGATAATAAGGATAAATACAGCGATGCAAGGATAATATTCCTTGATACGGAAGAATCCAACTGGACTTATGACGAAAAAGCCGGTCAATATTTCTGGCATCGCTTCTATTCCACCCAGCCCGATTTGAATTATGACAACCCGGATGTTCGGGAGGAAATGCTCAATGTAATGAAATTCTGGTTGGATATGGGCATCGATGGCTTCCGTGCCGATGCCGTTCCCTATTTAATTGAGCGTGAAGGCACCAACTGCGAAAACCTGCCGGAAACCCACCAAATCCTGAAATCGATCCGGTCTTATCTGGATGCCAACTATCAGGACAAGGTCCTTCTGGCCGAGGCCAATCAATGGCCGAAGGATGTCCGCCCCTATTTCGGAGATGGTGACGAATTCAACATGGGTTTCCATTTCCCGGTCATGCCGCGAATCTACATGGCGATTAAAAAGAGTGATGCCACTCCGATCCGCTGGATCATGGCGCAAACACCGGCCATCCCGGAAGACACCCAGTGGTGCACATTCCTCCGCAACCATGACGAACTGACCCTCGAAATGGTCACCGAAGACGAGCGCCAATGGATGTGGCAGGAATATGCACCTCAACCCCGGATGCGATTGAATCTCGGCATTCGTCGCCGCCTCGCTCCCCTGATGAATAACGATCACCAGAAAATCATGCTGGCAAATGCCCTGCTCTATTCCCTCCCCGGCGCACCGATTATTTACTACGGTGACGAGATTGGCATGGGCGATAACATTTGGCTGCCGGATCGTAATGGTGTGCGCACCCCGATGCAATGGGACGCCGGACTGAACGCCGGTTTCTCGGATGCCCCACCGGAACTCCTCTATACTCCGGTTATTACTGACAGAAATTATTCCTACAAAGTCCTCAACGTAGCTGCGGAAGAGAAAGACCCTAACTCCCTGCTAAGCAAGATGAAACATCTGGTGCAGGTCAGGAAAGAAAACCCCATCCTTGCCATTGGCGGTTATGAATTCCTGGCGGCGGACGTCAACCAGGTCCTGACCATCCACCGCACTCTGGAGGATGAGGAAATGATCTGCATTTTGAATTTATCCGAACAACCGCAGGAACTCCACCTGGATCTAAGTCAATGGAAAGGGAGCAAACCAGTGGATATCCTCACGGATGTGGCACTCCCAGCCATTTCCGATGGTCCCTATTCGGTCAATCTCAATCCCTTAGCCTATCACTGGTTAAAATTAGTTCGCGAGCAATAAACAAGGCAATTATCCTTTCAGGAAAGAGCGTTAACAAAAGTAAAATGAACTCAATGGATGAACAAAACGGCTTTCACGCCTGGTTATCCCAATATATCAAACCTCTGGATAGTAAGCGGCGCAAAGAGATCATCGAGAGTATTCGCATGGCGGCTTCGCCCGGCTTCGATTATTTCTTCTTTGTCGTTCTTTCCGGCGCAATAGCCACTCTGGGCCTGATCAACGACTCCCCTGCCGTGATTATCGGCGCTATGGTCGTGGCACCCTTGATGTCCCCCATTCTGGGCGTCGGGCTGGGTTCCATCACCGCCGATGCCCGATTAGCCCGCGATTCCGCTTCCGCCCTGATCCGGGGCGCGTTAATCGCCGTGATCCTAGCCGCCCTGCTGACCTTATCAAACATTTATTTACCCTTCGTCCCCTCGCTGACTGAGATCCCCAATGAGATCCTCAGCCGGACCCAGCCCACCCCCAACGACCTGATTATCGCCCTGGCCGGCGGCCTGGCTGCGGCCTATGCTCTCTCGCAACCCCACCTTTCCGCAGCCCTGCCTGGTGTCGCCATCGCTACGGCTTTGATGCCACCGCTCTCTGTAATCGGAATCGGGATTGCCCTCGGCCGCTGGGATATCGCCGGTGGCGCAACCCTGCTCTTCCTGACCAACGCAGTCACGATTGCTTTCGCCGCCATGCTGGTCTTTTTCATCGAGGGCTTCTCGCCTCGAAAAATTCAGGATGAAGGCCGGCTGCCGCGCACCCTGTGGGTCTCAGCGCTCCTGACCCTGATCCTGTTGATCCCTCTGACGATCCTTGGGGCGCGTTTCGTTGCCCAGGCTCAGGAAAACCGGTTGATCAACAATATCGTTCAGACGGAACTCGCAGATTTAGGTGACGCCGAGTTGGTGGAACTGCAGATCACGCGCATGGATCAGGGGATTAATTTAAACCTGACCATCAGCGCCAATAACCCTCCCAGTTATTCGGAAGTGGTTGCCCTGCAGGAAGCGCTGGTTGCCAGATTGGATCAACCCGTATCGTTGATCATGAATTATCTAAAGTCTGAAAGATTGGACCCACTCATTCCCCCAACAACCACACCCACAGCAACGGAAGGCCCCAGTCTGACGCCCACGCCCACCCATACGATGACGGTCACCCCAACGGCAACCCCGGCAGCGGACACGGCCACCCCGACCGCTTCCATCACCCCTACCCCCATTGTGGTCTATGTCATCAGGTCATCCGTACCCGCTTACAATACACTATATGACGAACCGGGCGGTACTGTGCTGGCTTATCTTTCAGCAAACGAACAATTATTCGATCTTCACCAGACAATGATCTTTGACGGCATGGTCTGGATCCTCGTATCTGATGAGGATGGGAATACCGGTTGGTTCCCGGAAATTTACCTTTCTTATCCAACCGAATCAGCAACGCAATCCGTTTCAGCCACATCAACGGTTGCTCCATAAATTCCGTTCAACTTAGGAGGTTTTGTATGTCATCTTATGAATGTGTATCTTGTGGGTATATTTACAATCCGGAAGAGGGTGATCCGATCGGCGGTATCGCGCCCGGAACCGCCTTCGAAGACCTGCCGGATGACTGGGTCTGCCCGGATTGCGGTTTGGGAAAAGAAGAATTCGTTAAGATTGATTAAGACCCAACCCAGCCACTACAATCCAATTACTTCGCGAAGTATAATCAGAACAGAAACCCCAATTTTTGAAAGGATTGAGTCAAATGTCTATTGGTGAATATCTTCAAACCGCAGATTGGAAAGCCGAAAAACATGCACCGGTCATCGAATGTCCCGATGAAGTCAAAGCCGGTGAAGAATTTATTGTTGCTCTTGAAATCGGCAAGGAAATCCCGCATCCCAACACCACTGAACACCATATTGATTGGATTGAAGTTTACTTCAAGCCCGAATCCGGCAAGTTCCCCCATATGGTCGGGAAATTTGGTTTCAGCGGCCATGGCGAATCGATCAAAGGCGCCAACGAAGGCCCGCTCTACACAGAGCCAAAAGTGAAAGTCGCTCTGAAGGTCAAGGAATCCGGCACATTGCTGGCCATGTCCTACTGCAACATTCACGGCCTCTGGGAATCCAGCAAAGACGTCAAGGTCTCCTAAGACCTGTCCGTTAACAAAAATAAACCAAACAGGCGTCTGGGTAACCATCGCGCCTGTTTTTCGTTTAAAAAGGTTGAATGGTGAAAACAATCGGTACATTTGTCATCGGTGGAGATTTGACAAAGCGAATTGAAGCATGGATAATTAGGGTTGAAATTTTTTTAACATTAATAAACAATATCGGGAACCAAGAAATCTTCCCAACGATTTGAGGCTACCACATTGAAAACTTCTTTCCAAAACTCTGGCAACAATGGCATTATTGTGCGCGCAGTGGGCGTTGTTGTCGATGTGGAATTCCCCACCGGGGACCTACCCAGCATCCATAATGCCCTGAAAGTCAATTGGAAAGACAACTCCACCCTCATCCTTGAAGTTCAGGAACATGTCAACGCCAACACCGTCCGGACTGTCGCCATGGGCGATACTGCCGGCTTGCAGCGCGGAGTGATCGTTTGGGATACCGGCGAACCGATCAAAGTGCCTGTTGGCCCAAAAACCCTGGGACGGATGTTCAATGTCCTGGGGGAACCGATTGACGGCAAGGAATCTCTTCCGGAAGATACCCGCAAAATGCAAATCCATGCCAAGTCTCCCGCCTTGCGGGATCAGCGGGTGGTCACAACTCCCTTCATCACCGGGATAAAAGCGATTGACCTCCTGCTGCCCTATCCGCGAGGGGGAAAAATCGGTTTATTTGGCGGCGCCGGTGTGGGGAAAACAGTTCTGATCATTGAATTGATGCGCAACACCAGCAAGGAATATTCCGGGATTGTGCTTTTCGCCGGTGTGGGTGAACGCAGCCGGGAAGGCAACGACCTCTATTTGGAACTCGCTCGCCGAGAAGTGATCGAATCGACTGTGCTGGTTTTCGGCCAGATGAACGAACCACCGGGCGCGCGGCTGCGCACCCCGTTAACAGCCCTGACGATGGCAGAATATTTCCGGGATGAAGAACACCGGCCGGTATTGGTCTTCATCGATAACATCTTCCGCTATATCCAGGCTGGGTCCGAAGTATCGGCCCTTCTCGGGCGTCTGCCCAGCGAAGTCGGCTACCAGCCAACCCTGGAAACGGAGATGGGAGCCCTTCAGGAACGGATCACCACCACCAGCACGGGCAGCGTCACTTCGGTGCAGGCGGTTTATGTCCCTGCGGATGACATGACTGACCCGGCGGTGACCGCCACCTTCGCGCACCTCGATGCGGCCACAGTCCTCACTCGTCGACTGGTTGATCTGGGCATTTACCCGGCGATTGACCCACTGCTTTCCTCTTCCTCCCTGCTAGCGCCTCATATTGTCGGTCAGGAACATTATGATATTGCCATGCAGGTGAAGGCCACCCTCGCCCGCTATGAAGACCTGCAGGATGTGATCGCCATTCTCGGGATGGATGAACTGAGTGAATCGGATCAGAAGACTGTGATCCGGGCAAGACGCATCCAGCGTTTCCTCGCCCAGCCCATGTACGCCGCCGAGGAATATACCGGAAATCCCGGCAAGTTCATCCCGCTGAAAGAAACCCTGCGCGGCTTCCGGGAAATCCTGGAAGGCCTCTGCGATGACATTCCTGAACAGGCATTTTATATGGTTGGCACGATTGACGACGCCTATGAAAAAGCCCAGCGGTTAGCCGAAGAGGTGATGGCCTGATGAAAGAGGATGAACTCACCCTGAGAGTTCTCTCACCCGATGGTCATTCGGTGGAAGCCGACCACCTTCTGGAAATTATCGTTCCTCTTGCGGATGGTGGAACAATTGGCATCCGCCCCAAGCATGCGCCATTGATCGCCGAAACAATTAGTGGGCCGGTCCAATATCAAACCAAAGATGAATTAATTAAAGTGGACATCCTCGCTGGAATACTCTCCATCAGGGACAATCTTGTCACCATCTTATCGGCTGGCATTACTGAGGAAGCCAATAACCATGTCGAATCTTCGGCAGACCCCTACGATGCGTTGGCTCAAGTCCTCGAAAATGAGCGGGAAGCAGCGAAAGAAAGCTAATGACCAATAAAGATGAAGCTCCTGGCGCTAATAAGAAAAGATTGATCAGGGATTTTGCCAAGACTTCTTTGGGTTGGGAATTGGCAATTCCGATCTTCGCCGGCGCTTATCTGGGTCACCAAATTGACAAAGCGACAAACTCATCAATCACATTCATGCTGATCCTGACATCCATTGGCATCGGCGTGGGATATTACAACTTAATGCGCCATATTGAGTTTGAGATGTTAATACTTAAGGTTCAAAAGAAACAACAAAAGGAGCATTCCAACCAATGAGCTGGTACGAATGGCCTCTTTGGCTCCTTCTGGGAGCAGGCACCGCTTTCCTGTTCCTGCTCATGCAGAAATGGTCGGTGATGCAGCTCTCCCCAGATAAACCCATTATCAGCCAGTTTCTGGTGCTGGGAGGCATGTTCTTCCGATGGGCGCTCATCGCTCTCATCCTGGTACTGGCACTCACACGATCTCACGTTGCAGGATTAATCGTCTTTGCAGCCTTCATGGTTACCCGACTGGTCATCCTCGCAATTTGGGAAAAACAATGGCGGCTTGCAGCAATTAAAACCAATAGTCAAAAGGATTAACTTTTTATGGAGGCGATAGCCCCCCAGGTCGTATTCATTCTTTTTGGATTGCCCATCACAAACACGGTCGTTTCCACCTGGGTCATGATGGTGATTCTGATCATAGCGGCAATCCTCATCAGAAAATACGCCCCTCATATCGGTGAGTTCATCATTGAAATGATCAACAGCATCATTTCTTCGGTTATGCCGGAGGATGTCCGGGTCATCCAATTTCTGCCATTCCTTGGGACTTTAGCGCTTTTCCTCCTGCTGGGCAATATATTCAGTATTTTCCCATTAATGGTCTCACCCACAGCCAATATCAACACCACCTTTGCACTCGCTTTGCTAGTATTTTTCGCCGTCCATTACTACGGCATCCGGGAAAAAGGGCTTTGGGGTTACATCAAAGATACGGCTTCTCCAATTTTCGTTTTCCCTCTGGAAGTGGTCAGCCAGCTTTCCCGAACCCTGTCATTGACCATCCGGTTATTTGGCAACGTCCTCAGCACGGACATTGTGGTCGCGATCATCTTTTCACTGATCCCCTTCATCGTCCCGCTGCCACTGGCCGTCCTGGGTATGCTCACAGGCGTCCTCCAGGCTTATATCTTCACGGTCTTAGCCTCTTTGTATATCGCATCGGCTATTGAAATTGCCGATGTTGAAGAAGAACGTCGTCAGATGAAACAAGAACTGAAGGCATCATAGTTCGAAATTAGAAAGGATCAACTCCTATGTGGCAATTAGAACCTGGAACAATTGTTACCCTCATCACCATCATGTTCGCCGTCGCCGGTATTGTGTTAGGGTCCGTCATCCCTGCACTGATGGAAGGCAAAGCCGTTCAAAAAGCGCTGGAAGGCATAACCCGCCAACCAGACGCTGCCAGTGACCTGCGGACCACCCTGTTGATCTCCATGGCGTTATTGGAATCGACTGCGATCTATTCCCTGCTCGTTGTGCTGATCCTGCTCTATGGAAACCCCTTACTGGACCGCTTCTTTGGATAAGTATCTCTTCCGGACCTCTAAGGAGATAATCCATGCTTGATATTGATATCGTAACCATCCTGGCGCAGGTCATTAACTTCCTGATCCTGGCGGTCGCCCTTTATTTCATCCTCTTCAAACCGATTGTCAGGAGGATGAATGAACGCGCGGCTGAAAGAGAAGCCCTGCTCGAAGAAACCAGATTGGAAGAAGCTGAAGCCGCCCTGAAGCTCGATGAGATCAACCAGAGGCTGGCAGCCATTGACACCGAAATTGAAATGCGGCTGCAGGAAGCCTACCAAAAGGCTCAGGAACAAAGTAAAACGCTATTGGAAGCCACTCATCTTGAAGCCGAACAAATCCTCGGAGAAGCCGAACGGGAAGCGCAGAAACGCCAACAGCGGGAAGTCGCCCAATTACAGGATGAATTGGTTGATTCAATCCTCGATATTTCCGGGCAGGTGCTGGCCAAAGCTGCGCCTGAGATCATCCATGACAAGTTCATTGACGACCTCACCCACGAGATCTGGGAATTGGGAAAGACAGACATGCGCCAGGTGCAAGCCATTCGCGAATCCCTCGCAGGTCGCATCCCAACCGTCTTTGTGACCTCGGCCAAAGAACTGACCGCTGACCAGCAGCGTAATCTCATCCGCACATTCAGCGCCCTTGCGGATAGCAACGTCAATATGGAGATCAACATTGATCCGAAGTTGATCACAGGTATTCGTGTCCGGATGGGCGATCTGGTGGTTGAAAATACGCTGGCGATGGAATTAGCCATGTTGAAATCGGATGTGGTTGCCGCCCTGGAGGAAAACCTTGATGGAAAGCAATGATCCCAAGGCGCTTCGGGATTTGGAAAAACACCTGGAAGATTTCACCAAGGAATTGGAAAACCGCGCCAGGCTCACTTCTTCCACGGAAGGATTCATCAAATCCGTCCGGAGTAAAGTCTCCGGCGAAGCTGAAGACCTGACAAAGAAGAAGATCAAGAGTCTGATGAGCACCCTTGAGGAAAAGTCATCCAGCCTTCCAAGCCGCGTGCGTTTCCGGGATGTTGGCACCGTCCAGCAAATTGGTAACGGGGTAGCAACCGTTTCCGGCTTGCCCAATGTCAGTATTGATGAAATTGTCACTTTCCCCACCGGGGTTGAAGGGATGGCGCTCAACCTGGAGCAAAAACGGGTTGATCTGATCATGCTGGGCAGCGATAAAGGTATCCGCGGTGGTGACCTCGTCCAGGCGACAGGTAACCGTTTGAGAATCCCGGTCGGCAGTGCCTTCCTGGGCAGGGTCATAGACCCGCTGGGCAACCCACTGGTGAAAGACAATCCAATTGAAGTCAGCGAATATCGGTATCTTTCCCGAATGGCTCACGGTGTGATTGAACGATCACCGGTGAACGAATCGCTCTTCACCGGAACCAAACTGATTGACATCCTTTTTCCCATCGGCCGGGGCCAACGCGAATTGATCCTCGGTGACCGCCAAACCGGGAAAACCACCCTGGCGATTGACGCCATCCTCAGTCAAAGGCATAGCGATGTCCGCTGTATTTATGTCGCAATTGGGCAAAAAAAATCATCGACGCTCTCCGTGATCCAAACTCTGCGGAATCACGACATGCTGGACCGCACCGCAGTCATCATCAGCAGCCCGGACGACCAGCCCGCCCTCCGTTATCTGGCACCCTATGCCGGCATGACCCTGGCGGAATACTTCCTCGATCAGGGAATGGATGTTTTGGTTGTCTTTGATGACCTGACCAAACATGCCGATGCCTACCGTGAACTTAGCCTGCTGCTCCGCAGACCCCCAGGCCGTGAAGCTTATCCCGGCGACATTTTCTATTTGCATTCCCGCCTGCTGGAACGGGCCTGCAAGTTGGATCAATCTCAGGGCGGCGGGTCCATAACCGCCTTGCCCATCGCCACAACCCAGAACGGCAATATCTCCGGCTATATCCCTACCAATCTGATCTCCATCACCGATGGTCAGATCGTTCTGGATACCAACCTTTTCAATCAGGGACAGAAACCCGCCATTGATATCGGCCGGTCGGTTTCGCGGGTGGGTGGTGCAGCTCAAAAACCGGCCATCCGAACCCTGGTTGGTGATCTGAAACTTGAACTCTCCCAATATCAGGAAGTGGAGCATTTCACCCGTTTTGGTACGGAAGTTGACGAAGCCACCCGTAAACAAATCAAAAAGGGTCAGCGGATTCTGGCAGTCCTGAAGCAAAAGCCCCATGAACCGATCAGCTTTGCAGGCACAGTGGTGATCCTCTACGCCCTCAATCATGGTTATCTGGATCGGATCCCCATTCGGCAAATGGCGAAATTCAAGACCAATATCGCGAGCCATTTTATTGAACACGAAACCAAATTGATGAGCGAAATTGAAAAAGCAGGTGAACTGACCGATTCGATCAAAGAACAATTGACCCGAGCCCTGGATTTTTTCACGCAGGCCTGGTTGGAAGAGAAAGGTGCTAACCAATGAAGATGGTAATGGTCGTTGTGCCATCAAATAGTGCGGAATCCGTCCTGGATGCGCTGATCAACGCAGGCCACACCGCCACCTATGCCGAAACCCGAGGCGGTATGCTCCGCCAAAGTCAAAAATCG
>CAYUSC010000003.1:1492-35183 GCA_964447265.1 uncultured Candidatus Brevefilum sp. | reverse complement strand
TCAATGGGCACCTGGCAAATGGCCCAAAATAAGCTCAACCGTTTGGCCGATTTTCAGGAAAACTATCACCAAATCCTCAGACAGGTTTCTCCTGAGGTTATTAAGGCCAAAAAACCGAAGCAAACCCCCAAAAATGAGGATGATGTCCAAAATCATGCTGTCCTATTAATCGGTACGGAAAGGGGTCTTTGCGGAAAATTCAATGAGAACCTGGCCGCAGCAGCAATGAAATGGATGGACGGGCAACCTTCAAAACCCACCAAAATCTGGGCCATCGGTTCAAAAATGAACCAAACGCTTGTCTCTCTGGGGATGACGCCAAATTGGTCAGCAGCACTCGAATCGGATTTGCTGAACAATTACAAACGAGCTTACCTTACAACCCAGCAGTGGATCAGTCAGTTTGAGGAGGCTCAAATTGACCGGATCTCTGTTTTATATCAAAAGAACAAAGGCGAAGGCCAGGTCCAATTCACAGCAGTCACACTGCTGCCATTTGACCTGACCGAGCAGGAATCAACCTCTACTGTTGAAGAACTTCCCTGGCCGCCCCCCATCATCGAAACCGATCCTCGGGGGATTTATAAGCAAATCAAAGCCCACTTCATTGCCTCCACGTTCTATCGCGCCATCCTGGAATCGGCGATAGCCGAACATTCATCGCGTTTTCTCTTAATGGAGGAAGCGAAGCGAAATTCTGACGACATTATCACCAGTCTCAACCGGGAATTAAATATTGAACGAAAGCGAAAAATTACTCGTGAAATGCAAGAACTTGCGATTGGGGCGGGTTTAATAGATAATAAATAGAATTAACAATTTTGGACTGTGTCCATGTAAGGAGAACTTATCTTGAGCGGAAAGAGTAAATTCACCATTGGCATCGAATTTGGCAACGAAACCGTGACAGCGCTTCTGGTGAATGTCAGTAATGGAAAATGTGTCAATACAGAAACCTATCAATACACCCACGGCATTATTACTGAAAGACTTCCCGAATCCAACATTGTCCTTGCCCCAGGGTGGGCACTGCATCATCCCCGAGATTACACTACCGCTCTCAAACGAATTATCCCCAGGCTGATCAAGGGCAACGCAATCGAACCAAACCAGGTGATTGGCATTGGCGTAACTTTTGCAGATTCCACGCTGATCCCTGTCACGGCTGATGGCACCCCTTTAGCCTTGCTGGATGAATTTAAGAAGGAACCCAACGCCTGGCCAAAAACCGGCCGGCATACCGCGGCTAAGGATAAAGCGAATCAGATCACCAAACTGGCTTCTGACCGATTTGAAACCTTTCTGGACCGATATGGCGGGCGGATCAACGCCGAATGGTTCTTCCCGAAGGTCTGGGAGACTTTCGACGAATCCTCCTCCGTGTACCACGCCGCGGACCGGTTGATTGAAGGCTGCGATTGGATCACCTGGCAGCTAACCGGAGTGGAATCCCGCAGCATCACTGCGGCCGGATATAAGGCGCTCTGGTCCAAAGCGGAAGGGTTCCCATTGGAAACCTTCTTCTCCTCTCTGGATCCCGGGCTGGCAAACGTTATTGATGATAAGATGTCACGGGAAATTTCCCCACTCGGGCAAAAAGTCGGCGAACTGAATGAAGAAGCCGCCCGGTGGCTGCACCTCGAACCCGGCATCCCCGTCGCCACCGGTATGATGAACAACCAGGCAGCCGTCCCGGCGGCCGGCATTGTTGAACCTGGTAATATGAATATCCTCCTGGGGACCCGGTTTGTTCATCTAGTTCTCTCCAAGAAAGAGGATCGGGTACCCGGCATGGTGGGTATGGTCCGAGATGGGATTATCCCTGATTATATTGGTTATGAAGCCGGACAGGCCAGCGGTGGTGATCAGTTTGCCTGGTTCATGCAGAACGCCATCCCCGAAGAATATATGAAAGAAGCCCGCAGGCGCAAACACGGCATCTTTGAATACATGGAATTAAAAGCGGCCACCCTGGAACCGGCAGAATCCGGTTTGATCGCGCTGGATTGGTGGAACGGCAACCGGAGCATCCTGGTGGATGACAATTTATCGGGTCTCATCCTGGGATATAACCTCAAAACCAGGCCGGAAGAAATTTATCGGGCAATCCTGGAAGCCTCAGCCTTCGGTACACGGAAGATCATCGAGACCTTCATTGCCAGCGGTGTCCCGATCAATGAGATCATCGTAGCCGGGGGCGCACCGATGCAAAACAAGCTGTTGTTGAAGATCCTGGCGGATGTGACCCGAATGGAAATCAAGGTCGCCGATTGTCCTCATTCATCGGCGATGGGCGCTGCGATGTATGCCGCAGTTGCCGCGGGCGTTGAAAAAGGCGGTTACAGCACCATTCAGGATGCCAGCGCAAATATGGCCCACCTGATGAATAAGACCTTCCTGCCCAATAATAACGATAAGAAAACCTATAATCGGCTTTATTCCGAATACACCTTGCTGCACGATTACTTTGGTTATGGTCATAACGATGCTATGAAACGTTTGAACAATCTGCGTTCAACCATACTCGAGAAGAAACAGCGCTGATATTCATCTGAATGACCACCGGCTCATAACCTGAGCCGGTGTTTTTTTGTTAATCCACTTTTTCAGCTCTCCAATCGTCCTTTCCGAGGGTGGAGAAACAATGGTGGTATAATGAGGCCACTAAACTTTTCAGATAGGAGGAACATTTTATTATGGCTGGTGTAACGTACGATCATGTATGGAAAAGGTTCGGCGACGTCACAGCGCTGAACGACCTGTGCATCCATGTCGAAGACAAGGAATTCCTTGTTCTGGTCGGGCCTTCGGGCTGCGGCAAGACGACAGCATTGCGATGCCTCGCAGGGCTCGAAGAAGTGACCGAAGGTGATGTTTTAATTGGCGACCAGGTCGTCAACGACGTGGCCCCCAAGGACCGCGACATCGCGATGGTCTTCCAGTCCTACGCCCTCTACCCCCACATGTCTGTCTATGACAACATGGCATTCGGCCTAAAACTTCGCAAGACCCCCAAAGAGGAAATCAAGGCCAAAGTGGAAGAGGCTGCCAAGATCCTCGGTATTGAGCAACTTTTGAACAGGAAACCCCGTGAACTCTCCGGTGGCCAACGCCAGCGTGTGGCTGTCGGTCGGGCAATCGTTCGCGAGCCAAAAGTGTTCCTCTTCGATGAACCGCTCTCCAACCTGGATGCCAAGCTGCGTGTTCAAACCCGTGCCCAGATCAGTAAGCTGCACAAGCGTCTGGAAACAACCTTCATTTATGTGACCCATGACCAAACGGAAGCCATGACCATGGCCACCCGGATTGCGGTCCTGAATAAAGGGCTCTTGCAACAATTGGATACCCCCCAACAGCTTTATGACTTCCCCGCCAACCTGTTTGTCGCCGGCTTCATCGGTTCACCATCCATGAACTTCTTCGACGGCAAGCTGGTCAAGGAAGGCGGCGATTTGATGGTTGACCTCGACTCCTTAAAGGTGAAAATCCCCAAGGAACGCCAGGCCGCCTATGAAAGCATGGTTGGGCAGGAAGTCATCTTCGGGATTCGCCCAGAAGATATCCATAACCCGCAGTTCGCCCCGCCATCCATTATCGCCGAATCTGTGAACGCGTCTGTGGATGTCACCGAGTTGATGGGCAACGAAATCTTCCTTTACCTGATGAACGGCAAGCACAATTTTGTAGCCCGGGTTGACCCTCGCACCCGCGTGAGCATGGGTGAGGACATCAAAGTGGTCTTCAATATGGCGAACTTCCATATTTTCGATCCGAAAGCCAATCCCGACAACCCCGTCGCTGTTCGCTAAAACGACTGAGAATCAAAAAAGCGGTCTCATATCTGAGACCGCTTTATTTTTTAAAACTTCCTTATCCTTGCCTTCGTTTTTATTTTTGCTTTCGATTTCGGTTTCGCTTTCGCTTTAACTTTCCGAACAGGTCTTGGATTGGTCGCAATCAGGATCAGACCGCTGACGACCACGCTGAGCACTCCCACCGCAATGAAGGCATCCTGCCAAAATCGCATCGGAAACAGGCGAATCAATGTATCCGAAGTATAGAACATCCAGGTGCCGCTCTTGAAGAACAGCATATGGAACCAGGTGAACAAATTATCGAAAGCCACAGTAACAAAGACCAAAATGACCGCAATCAGTCCAATTGTTGCCCAGGCTCCCCATCGAAAAGCCGCCACCATTTCCAGGCGGCGTTCTTTTTTCACCGCCGAATAGGTAAGCAGCACCAAAACCAACATCAATACGGATAAAACGGTTCGCATCCAGACGACGACAGCCTTTACATCTTCCATATGACTGAGCTCATCGGCGGTATAGATCGGTGTTCCGTCGTCAAAGGTCAATTCCTGGAGGGATTCAATGCCTTTGGTGTTAACCAGATAGGCAATGGATGGCTCTGACCATTTCAACCGGTCCTCAAGGGTAAAACCAAATGGATCTTCAGGAAAACCGGGCATCTTATATTCAATCTTGGCAAAAGCCGGCGTAATCAAGACTCTGACCACAATCATCAGGATTGCTAATGGAACCAGGAACGGGACCAGCCACTCTGAGAAAGGCTTCGCCTTCTTTTCATTTACTACTGTTTTACTATTATCAATTTCAGTTGTCTTCATTGCAAATCTCCTATATCACCACCGAGGATGTAATCCACAACAATTTTATTGGTCACCCATTCGATCGGTGTTTTATCATCGGTATAGACCCGAGTCATTTCCGGTTCGGGCTGTGCATTCATTAAAGTGGTCGCCATGGCTTCAAGCAGCAATGGATCAGCATCTTTTGAACTGGAAATTTGGGCATAATTTTCCCATAAATTGTCCCAGCTTCCGGGCTGGCGTGTCGCAAAAAGAATTGTGTTGAAAGAATTCGGCACATCCATTGTGAAGACAGTTGGGAAAATCTGCCGGACTGTTGTTGCCAGGTCATTTACCAGAGTCCGATCCAGAGGGCTGCGACCGATATTGATGACCAAGGCGCCCTGGTCCGACAGGTGATTATACACAATTTCGAAAAATTCCACAGTAGTCATTTGCCAGGGGATGTATGGCGGCCGGTAAGCATCTACGCTGATAATGTCATAGACCTTTTCCGAATGCTCCAAACCCCAGCGGCCATCCTCAACGATGACATTTAAATTAGGCTCAGTCATCCCAAAATACACTTGCCCAACTTCAACTATCTTAGGGTCAATTTCAAACCCATCAATCTGAATGTCTTCCCCAAAAACAGCCGTTGCCTGCCTTGCAGTCGTCCCTGCCGCCAGTCCCACAATCGCCATACTCTGAACCGAATCCACACTGAATGGCGCGGCATTGAAAAAAGGCGCAACCAAAACCTGAGACCAGGGGCCGCCGTAAAAAAGCTCATCTTCTTTGTAGACGGAATGAAATCCCTGACCTTCATTCAGCCGTAAATAGCGGGTGCCATCATAATCCAAGACCTGGATATAGTTGTAGGCCGACTCGGTCTCATAGATCATGTTCTCTGAAGTTTTATCAACGCCGCGGGTACCAAAAACCCACAACAGGATCAACACAACCGGCATCCAGGCCTGGCGCAGCCAGGAACGAAAATCCACATAGACGAAAAAGCCTATGGTGGCAATCAGCATCAAAAGTGAACTAAAAAAAAGGAAAGTCCGGAATGTTCCGATCAGCGGCACCAAGACCAGAACCGGCAAAAAAGTCCCGATGAACGATCCCAGAGTTGAAATTGCCGAAAGTCGGCCCGATTCCTTCCCCGCGTTCTCGGTATCGTGCAAAGCCAATTTCAACGCAAAGGGTGAGGCCATACCAATCAGGGTCACTGGCACAATAAAAAGCACCAGGACGGTGATAAACGCCCCCACCAGCATTGGCACCTGTAATTGGTCAAAAGCGTTGGCAGCGGCCCTCAGGATCGGTCTGGCAATCATCGGCACCAGGCCCACGGTCAGGCTGGCCCACATCAGCAAACGATAGAACACCTTTGGCTCAGGATGCCGGTCAGCTAGCTTGCCACCCAGCCAGTAACCCAGGGTGAGATAGATCAGGATCAATCCGATGATGCAAGCCCAGACCAGATTGCTGCTGCCATAGACATTCCCCAACAACCGTGACGCCGAAAGCTCAACCGCCAGGGACGTCATGCCGGTGAAGAAGACTGTCAGGTAAAGATATTTTTTCTTCAAGAAATCCTCCGAATGTTTCGGATAATTCAGTAGGCATCATTATAACGGATGAGGCTAATCTTGGCTGCTGTTTCTCTTTCCCAGGCGCTTGTTAAAGCAAAAACCCGGTAAAACCGGGTTTTCTCAGACTGGGGGTGAAGGAGTCGAACCTCCATATACAAATTCAGAGTCTGCTGTCCTGCCATTAGACGAACCCCCACCACAATTTAACTGGGCTATATTTTACCAAATAGAGGTAAATCTATCAAGGGGTCACGCTTGGAATTTACCAAAATGTGACCTTTGTCATACGCCTTTCAGCTTCTTAGGAGACCGCATCGCAACGCTTTCCACCATGCCAATACCTAGCATCAGGGAAAGGAGCGAACTACCTCCATAGCTGACAAAGGGCAAGGTCAGTCCGGTCACGGGGAGGACATTCAGGTTAACACCGATATTCACCATCGACTGGAAGAAGATCAAAATACCAAATCCATAAGCGATCAGCGCACCGAACAAATCAGTCGCGTTCTGAGCAATCCGGAAACAGCGATAGGCCACAACCATCAACAGCAAAATGACAATTGTGGTTCCGACAAAGCCAAATTCAGCAGCCATGACGGAAAAGATAAAGTCCGTATGTCTGACCATCAAGAAGTGGAGTTGGGATTGAGTGGATTGAAGATATCCCTCGCCAAACCAACTGCCAGTGCCGATCGTGATCAGAGCCTGGTCCACGTTATAGGTTTCACCATAGCTGGCATTGGGATCAGGGAAAAGGAAATTGGTTATCCGGTTTCTCTGATACTCTTCGAGGAAAGAGAATCCTGTACCCAGTCCAATTAACAGGACAAGAATAATTACACCAACGACGATAAAGATCAGTTTTATTCTGATGCCGGTGATCCATAAGAATGCCGCCCAGATGACCAGCAACACAATTGTCGTACTGAGGTTTGGCTGGAGGAAAATCCAAATTGCAATCAGGCCAACCAAAAGGCCGGAGCGCAGGATGACCGTAGTCTTTTGGGCATCCTCAAAATGGTTGGAAAAGAAATTTGATAATCCTAGAATAACAACAATTTTTGCCAGTTCAGCCGGCTGGATCAGAATCGTTCCCAATGTCAGCCAACGAGCCGACCCAAAACGGGCCTCAGCAGTTCGAACAAGCAACAAAAAACCAATCGTGACAATATACATCACTGGGATCAATGAGATCCAATATTTATAATCCAGGGCCCCAACAACAAACAGGACAACCAGACTGATCAACAAAAAGATCGTCTGCCTGCGAGGATGGCCTAATAATTCAGCATCTCCCGCTACAGCACTGTTAATCATTGCTATCCCAAAAATTGAAAGAACCAAAACAACGCCAAACAAGACGAAGTCAAAGTTCTGCCAGATGTTCCGACGGTTGTTCATAACGTTACCAATATTGTTTTACAAGAGTCTAGTTTCGTGACCGGGGCTTCATCAACGGGATATTCGCGATCAAAGTCTGCTCCCGGCCGTCATTCTTAATCTCGATTTCCGTATGCCGAGTATCAATTTTGACATAGTCAGAGATAACCTCGATCAGACGGTCCTTCAGCGACCGGAGGTCCTCCGGGCTGAGGTCTGTCCGGTCATGAATCAAAACCAGGCTCAGGCGCTCCTTCGCCTGGTTGGCGCTTGCATTTTTCTTCCCGGATAGTCGATCAAGGAATGACGCCATATTATCCTCCTCCGGAGATGATCTTCCCCAGTCGATTAAAGATCCCTTCCTTCTCGTTCAAATCCAGCCAGGGGACATCCTCGCCCTTCAATCGCCGGGCAATATTATTAAACGAGCGGCCTGCCAGACTTTTCTCGTTCAAGGCGATGGGTTGACCCTGGTTCGTGCTGATAATGACGTTTTCATCTTCGGGAACAATGCCGATCAACGGGATGGCCAGCAGTTCCACGACATCCTCCGCCGAAAGCATATCGCCCCGCTTGACCATTGAGGGTTTCAGCCGGTTGAGCACCAATTTGGCCGGACCACGCTCCTCAGCTTCCACCAATCCGATGATCCGATCCGCATCCCGAACAGCGGAGACTTCCGGGTTGGTGACGACCAGCACCTCATCCGCAGGGGCAATCGCATTACGGAAGCCACGCTCAATCCCTGCCGGCGAATCGATCACGATCCAATCCATATCTTCTCGCAAAGTGTCACAGAGTTTCATCATGTCACTGGGCGAAACTGCGCTTTTATCCCGGGTTTGGGCGGCTGGGATCAAATACAAAGTCTCAATCCGTTTATCCCGGATCATCGCCTGAGATATTCGGCAGCGTCCCTCAACAGCATCCACCAGGTCATAAACGATCCGGTTTTCCAGGCCCAACACCACATCCAGATTGCGCAAGCCAATGTCTGAATCGATACAGACCACTTTATCGCCCAAAGAAGCCAAAGCGACCCCCAGGTTTGCTGCTGTTGTCGTCTTGCCAACACCGCCCTTTCCGGACGTGATGGTGATTACTTTACCACTCATAATTCTCCTTGTATTTTATATCTGCCAAGGTTCGGCTACGATTTGATCTCCATTGATACTGGCAACCTCCGGTTTGGGGTTCTTGTTCCCTTTCGGAGCAATTGCAACCTTCGTTGCAATCCTTAATTGCAGAGGAGAAAGATCTAACGCACAAATAACAGCGGTTTCATCGCCTTCTGCGCCGGCATGCACCGTGCCCAGAAGCCGCCCCCACACAACGACCGACCCGGAAGCGACGATTTCAGCGCCAGGATTCACATCACCGATCACAACCACATGGCCCTGGTAAGCCACTTTAAAGCCGGAGCGCATCGTCTTATGGATCATCACGGCAGCCTCGCCTGGCAATACCGTATCCAGCGGTTTGAGCTTCTTCGATGGCTTTTCCTGCGGCGAATCCGCCAATGACTTCAAGCCAAGCAACTGTGCCGTTTCGAGGGTCACAATCGAATGACTGAATATACCCGATAGGGTCACGTCCTGAGCATAGAGCATATCCCGCAATTCACCCAGGTCCTTAGCCCTGAGCACATTATTCCCAACGTCCAAAATCAATTGAGCGCCCTGGAAGAAATCGTGCCTGGTGGCAATCTGGTCGATTAATTCGCCCTTGGCTTCCAGCCAATCCTGATCTTCAAGATTGACCAAAATACCATCTTTGGTACCTTTAATTTCCATTATTGAATGACCACCAACCTGGTAGGACCATATTCAAACGTATTTGCATGGTCTGAATTATACAACACCCGATCTGAACCCGGCCAAATCCTAATCACCTTCGTAGGTATCGGTTGCCTTCATCTCAAAATAGGCATCAATGACCCTGCGGACGATCGGTGCGGAGAAGGTCGAACCTTCAGTGCCGTTATAGACGAATGCCACCACGATAATCTCCGGATCATCCCAGGGAGCATAACCGACATACCAGGCGTGGGCTGGCCAGGTACCGAAGTCGCAAAGGCCCTGAGCCTGAGCAACATCGTCACAGTACTCAGCTGTACCGGTCTTACCGGCGGAATTATAGGGATCACCGTCAAATTCTGTTTCAGCGGTCCCATCCGTAACCACCAACCGCATTCCTTCATTGGTCATCTGAACAACCCAGGGTTGAACGGTCTTCATTTCACCGGTGGCGACATTGTCTTCATAGACGTTGATAACCGGATCGGTTGTGATATTCCAGCGTTCTGATGGCTGATTATCTTCCACGAGCGTGCCGTCCGGTTCGGTGATCTTATCAATGATTGTCACATCCATCAAATGGCCGCCATTGGCAATGGTCGCGATGGAATTGAGCACCTGTAATGGGGTCGCCAGAACATACCCCTGGCCCATTGTCGCAATATAAGTGTCGCCGGTGGACCAGTTCTCACCTACGGTCACACGCTTCCAGGTCGGGTCAGGGACCAGACCCTCAGCCTCACCGGGCAATTCAATCCCGGTCAGGGTGCCATAACCAATCGCACGGGCGTATTCGCCCATCCGCCAAATACCCAGGCCATTACCGTCAATTTCACCTTCGTAACCGCCCCCAACTTTGTACCAGAAAATATCACAGGAGTAAGCAACGCCCCAAAGGAAGCTGACATCGCCATGCCCATTCTCATCCCAACAGACATAATCACGCGAACTGCCGGTATCATTCTCATAATACTTTTCTGTGATGGTAATTACGCCGGGGCAATTGACCGTATATTCCGGCGTGACAACGCCTTCATTCAGAATACCCAAAGCAGGAGCCATTTTGTAGACGGAGCCTGGTGGGAGTTCAGCGGAAATCGCCGTATTAAACAGAGGTTTCTGCGGGTCCTCACTCAACTGCTCATAATAATATGCCGGGATCGCCTGCTCCATACGGTTATTTTCATAACTCGGATAGGATACCAACGCCAGGATTTCACCGGTCGATGGAATCATGGCAATCACCACCCCACTGTTAGCAATCGTCTTTCCGGACCAGGCATTCCAAAATTCAATCTCACTGACTAAGGCTTCCTGGGCAACAGCTTGCAGCCTGGCGTCAATCGTGAGTGTGATGTCATTCCCGGGGATCGGGTCAATCGGCTCTTCCAGATTGCGGATGATCTCCCCCGCCACATTGACTTCCACCGTCCGGGTGCCGTTCGTTCCGGAAAGGACCTCATTCATGGACTGCTCTACCCCGGCATAACCAACCTTATCCCGGTTCGCAACCAGACCAAGTTCGGTGTAATACTCTTCCAATGCCGCTGGAACGGGGCCAAGAAAACCGATGATTTCTGCGGTCAGCTCACCGGTGGGGTATTGTCTCACCGGCGAAATATCGACATCAATGCCCGGCCATTTCTCGCGATTTTCCATCACGATCATCGCCACATCTTCAGAAACATTACAGGCAATCGCCGTTTCCTGATAAGGCCAGTTTGTCTCAGCGATGTACACAATCTCAGATATACCCAGATCGGTGTAACAGGGTGTGAAATATCGGAAGGCTTCCTCATCCGTCGTTCCACTGGTCACAGGGATATCGATCAACTCCGATAGTTCCCGGAAGATCTGCTGGATATCGCCGTCATCTTCCGGCAGGTAGCCCGGTGTGACAACGACATTATACGAAGGGACATTCTGGGCCAGAACAAAGCCATTCCGATCGTAAATTGTCCCACGTACAGCCGGATCGCTGATCACTTGCGTCCGGTTCTCATCCGCCTGAGCGATGAAATCCGCGCCTTGCAGGATCTGAATATCGAAAAGCCGGAGTAAGTAGTAACCAAAGACCATCCCGATCAAAATGTAGATGACCAGGAATCGCCATCCATCAAATTTTTTCTTTCCTTGGGGAGCCGTATTCATGCTTCAACCTCCAGGGGGTATATTCGCCCAACCAGGTCATTGACCAAGGCAAACATCGGCAAGGCGAAAATCAAATTTAATAATACGCTTGGAAAAATAACAGCATCCAGAGCCTGCCCCCAGGCAATTGGCGCACCATTAACCTGCAGCGCGACAACATAAAGGAATTGTTGAAATAAAGTCGATAATAACGTCACGATGAACATCGCCAGAATCGGCGCTTGCCACACCCTCATCTGGAGGAGTTTGGCTATCCCAACCACAACCAAATAGCCAATCAGAGGAACGTAAAATGGCATGGCGGAGAGCATACTGATGATTAAGCCCCCGATAAAAGCCCAAAGCCAGCTATTATCCACCCGTTCGTTTAGAGTCCAGGCGGCAAAAAACAACAGGATCAAATCCGCAGTCCCATTGACCAATGGGGTTTGGGAGATGATCGTGGTTTGCAAAACATAAGCAACCAGAAGTGAAAGGGCACATACGATGTGGGCAATCACTGAATTTAATCCGGAATCAGAGGAGTGATATCTACAGCTTCGAAATTTGTGATGACCAGCACGGCATTGATACTCTCAAAATTCACGATTGGCTGAACGGAAGCTGTCTGGAAAAGGGCGTTATCGCGTTTTTGCACGGAGAGCACCTGGCCAATAAATATATTGGGGGGATAATTCCCGCCCAGGCCGGAAGTTAGCACAACATCGCCTGCTGCAACCGTCGCATCCAATGGGATCATATCCAGCGACAAATCACCGGTCAGAGACCCATTTGATTGAGCTTCAACATCAGCCGTCTGCAGGAACACATTGACCACCGAAGTCGAATCCGTGATCAGCTTGATCCGCGAAGCCTGGGCAATCACGGCATCCACAGTGCCTACCAGTCCTTGCTGGGTCACAACAGGCATGCCGTATTGGATGCCATCATCAGACCCTTTGTCAATAATGATGTACTGGAGGAATGGGCTGATCTCACGGCCAATAACCGTCGCCGTCACATAATCATATTGAGGGTTGGTCCGCCCGAAATCCAACAACGCAAAACAGATGTCGGCTTCACCCAATTGCTCCTCCATCTGGATTAGCTGGGTTTGCAGCTGAGTCACCTGTGATTCGAGAATGGCATTCTGCTCTCGCAGTTGGGTCACATCCCGAGGGGCTGTCAGGAAATCGGCTGCCGAAAGATAGCGCACGGAAAGCCAGGACTCAAACGAAACCAGGGGGTTCAGGGTCAGGTTAAATACCGGCGTGAGATAGCCGCTGAGCGCCAGGAACAATATCCCGGCCACGGCCATGATGATGACAATTGTTTGGACGTTCTTTCCATTAAGAAATTTCATATCAAACAGATCCTTCGAACAAAGTGGATCAAAGTTCAATCAAATCGAATTAATCTGAGGATGAAGATTAGGATAAAGTCCGCTTTGTTGGTTCCCGTTCAACGCCAACCAGAAAGCTGGAATAATCATTTAAATCTTCCAGAATAATACCGCACCCCCGTGCCACACAGGTCATCGGATCTTCCGCAACCCACACCCGCACCCGCAGGTCGTTGGAAAGCCGCTCGGCAAGGTTGGCCAGTTGCGAAGTCCCACCGGCCAGACAGATGCCGCTATCAAGCAGGTCGGCCAGGATCTCCGGTGGAGCCTCATCCAGAGCGTCCCGAATGGTTCGGACAATCACACTGATCGAACTTGAAATGGCTTCCCGAATCTCAACCGAAGAGACTTCAATCGCTTCAGGTAGTCCGGTAACCAGGTTCCTGCCGCGAATATCGATGGTTTTTTCTTCTTTTAACGGATATGCCGAGCCAATCGCGATCTTGACCCTTTCAGCCATCCGTTCACCGATGAATAAATTATATTTGTTGCGAACGTAATTAATAATATCCTGGTCCAACTCGTCGCCTGCCACCCGCAGCGAACGGGAAACAACGATCCCACCCATCGAGATGATGGCGACTTCCGTCGTACCGCCGCCGATATCAACGATCATCAAGCCCTGGACTTCCTGAACAGGCAGTCCTGCGCCGATGGCCGCCGCAGAAGGTTCATGCACCAGATAGACTTCCCGGGCATAAGCCGCTTTGGCCGCATCGTAGACGGCCCGTTTCTCAACTTCAGTGGCGCCGGAGGGGATCCCAATCACGACTCGGGGGTAATGGATCGGCAGAATGGTCATATCATGGACTTCCGCAATATACCATTCCAACATGGCTTTGGTGATCTCATAATCGGAAATCACGCCATCCCGTAACGGGCGCAATACGGCCACGTTAGCCGGCGCGCGCCCGACCATGGCTTTAGCTTCGGAACCGAACTTCATTTCACCGCTGCGCTTATCAATGGCGACCCAGGAAGGTTCGTTAATGATGATTCCTTTGCCGCGCACATTGACCAGGGTGTTTGCGGTGCCTAAATCTATGCCAATATCGAGGGAAAAAAGACCCCAGAGCCAGTTGAGGGGATTGAATGCCAAACCGGTACTCCTTATTAAACAAGATTGGTAATGGGGGCATTACCAATTAATCGCCGCAATTATACCATAGACGGCGTACTGTCATCTTCTCCTAACAACCAAGGTAAATCTTACCTTTGAAGCGATGAAGTGTCAATTGGGCTGAAATTTTCCCCGGGCAGCCTCATCCGGTTTTTGGTAAACTTAGCAATATTCCACAACAAATTAAGGAAGCGCGATTATGCCAGAACATCAACATGAAACCTTTGAAAAAAATGGCCATATCCGCACCCATGTCACCATGGCCCGCGGGGAAGTTATCTCACTTTGCAGGTGCTGGAAGTCCAAAAAATTCCCCCTTTGTGACGGCTCCCATAATTCATTGGAGAGCGATCTTGGCCCAGCGGTCATTACGGTGGATTGCGACCTAAATTTTCGGGACGCCAACCCGGATTGACCCAAAACAGACTCCTCAGCGGACGTCTATTTAGATGATAAAATAAGACAGCATCAGAACCAATCGGCCCCCATAGCAAAGAAAGGCTCGGAATATGAGCGAAACCCTGAACCTTTATCGTTTGCAGAAACTCGACACTCAAATTGATCAAATTGAAAGTCGCCTGGCGGAAATCAATCAGGCGCTCAGCGACGATCGCAGGGTCAGGAAAGCTCAGATTTCTTTGAAAAAGGCCAAAGACGCGGCTCAGAATGCCAAATCAGCGCTCAGACAGATTGAAAATCAGGTGGGGGATACCCGATTGAAGCGCAAAACCACCCAGGCCTCACTTTTCAGCGGAAAAATTAAAAATCCCAAGGACCTGCAGGACCTTCAAATGGAAACCGAGGCCCTTGCCCGTTATATCGCCAAGCTCGAAGATCAACAATTGGAAGCCATGTTAGCCAGTGAAGCTGCGGATGAAGCCGAAGCCGATGCGGATAAAGCTTTGTTGCAGGCTAAGGGGACTGCCGCAGAAGAAAACGCCTCCCTGCTGGGGGAAAAAACCGGGCTGGAGGAAAACCTCAACAAAGCCCTGCGTGAAAAAGACGCTGTTCTGCAAAGTGTAAAAGAAACGAATTTAGTCTTATATCAGAAACTTCGAACATCCAAACGGGGAACAGCTGTGGCTACCATCTCCGATGATGGGTGCAGTATCTGCGGCCAGGCCCTAACCCCCGCGGATATCCAGGCTGTCCGGTCAGGCAGCAGCCTGATCTTCTGTCCCTCCTGCGGCCGGATCCTTTACAGTCATTAAGTACAGCTATCCCACGCTCCGCAAAATCGTGATTAATAAAGAACCCACAATCTGGATCAGAACCATTAAGATAAGTGGGCTGAAGTCCAACCCGCCGATCGCGGGGACCACTTTTCGAATGGGCGCCAATAAGGGTTCCACAACCTGAGCCATAGTCTGACGGATTGGGCTTGTGGGGTCAAGGACAAAGCTCAATAATGAATAGATGATAATGAAAACCGAGAATACATTGACTGCTGCGTTAATTGTCGTAATTAAGATATTCATTCGTCTGCTTCTCTCCAAAAAATCAAATTATGTCGGCCTGCGGCCAAAAAGCTCCGTCCCGATCCGAACCATTGTCGCGCCTTCTTCAATGGCCACCGGATAATCAAAACTCGTCCCGATCGAAAGCTCGCTCCATTCCGTATCCGGCATCTCAGTCCGCAGATAGGCCTGCAGCCGCCGGAGTCGCTGATAAAGCGGCCGCGTGCTCTCAGAATCCGTGGATAACGGCGGCATGCTCATCAATCCCGCTATTTTCAAATTCGTCATTTCCGCAATCTGAGTGAATGGATCGAGTAACGCACCCCACCTACCCTCATCCCAGGCATCCCAGCCGCCCTTGCTTTCTTCTCCGCTCAGGTTCACTTCCAGCAGAACGGGCATTTGCCGGTTGAACTCTCCGCAATAACGATCCATCAGTCGGGCGATCTTCAACCGATCAAGAGAATGTACCATGTCAAAATAACGGCAAACCAGCTCCGTTTTCCGACTCTGGATATGCCCGATCATATGCCATTGAATGCCCGGCACGCCTTTCAGCGTTTCAATTTTCTCAACCGCTTGTTCGGGATAATTTTCGCCAAAACAGGTCAACCCGGCTTCCACACCGGCCTGCACCACTGCCAAAGACAGCAGCTTTGTGACGCCGATCAGTCGAACGTCCGAGGGGCTTCTTCCGGATTTCTCCGCGGCAGCCCTGATCCTGAGTTGAATGGTCTCAAGGTTGGATTTGATAGTCTTTGCGCACTCTGAAATGTCTCCCCGGTCCATTGCTTTGTTCCTCCGGGATCAATTATCATCCAATGCCATCAAAACCGCAAATCGACCGGTTTTCCCCTGTTCAGCGCGGTGAGAAAACCAATCCTCCAGGTGCTGCGCGGTGCAAATCCCACAGGTTTCGATTTTTTCAACCCCAGCCGAGCGCAAAACATCCTGATTGGGCGTCCAAAGGTCCAGATAATACCGACCTTCCCGTTCCTGAAAATACTTATCGGCTTGCGCCTCGCCAAAGGCCGACCTGAAAGCCTGCAAAGGTTCAACCCCCACCTCATAGCACTCCTGACAAATCGATGGTCCGATCCCGGCCAGGATGTCCTTCGGCTGAGTGCCATAACAGGCCGTCATTTTCTCCACCGCGGTCCTGGCAACCTGTTTATACGTCCCCTGCCAGCCGGCATGCGCAATACCTGCCACCCGCCTGACCGGGTCATACAGCAAAATCGGGACGCAATCGGCAAACCGCATGAACAGTGTCACGGCCGGATTATCCGTGAGGATGCCGTCCGCCTTGGCGTGTGGTGTGGTCATCTCCCGCGGTGCCTCTGTGCAAAGGACATCGTTTCCATGCACCTGCCAGACATCAAAGCGGGAATCAAAGGGATAATTGAAGGTTTCGTAAATTTTCCGGTGGTTGGCAAGGACATCATCCGGGTCGTCACCCACGGTGCCGCCCGTATTCAGACTGCCGTAAGGTTCTTTACTGAAACCACCCTGGCGGGTGATGACCGCGTGAAACAAAGGCTGCCCCTCAAAAATCTCAAATTGGTAATACCGGAGGCCGTTACGCTGGTGAAATCCCATATGCCAACCTGATTCGTTTAATCTGCGGAAATCTGTTCGTAGATGGCGTGTTTCAGTTCCATATCCCGACGGCTCTCCTGGACGGATTCCTCAATATAAGGGTAGCCAAACCAGGCTGTTGCCAGGCCAAAACATGCCCCGGTCAGCGTGCGAAGGAAAGGTGTGCTTTCCCGTAAGGGCAGCCAGTCAAAGATTCCCCAGCCGGTCTGACTCAACAATTGCGAGAAACCATCCAGACCTATCGGGCCTAAACCGATCAGGATCCAGAGGAACCACGGCAGCGGCTTGATCTTGTGACCTGTCAGGGTATAGACCAACCCGAAGAGGAACAAAGCCGAATAAATCGCAATGTCCCGTTCACAGAGGGCCACCTTATAACCCATCGCATCATTTCCCAAAAAATCCCGGGCGGTCTGGAGATCCTCTTCATCAAAACCGGTCGCCTGACCGTAGGTGATCACACCCTCCATCCCGGCCAATGCCCGCGGGTAATAAGGTTGCTCACCGAACAGGAAAAAGGAACGGAATGCCAATTGATGGCATAAGGGGCTGTAAGCCTTATAGATCACCTTCGCGGGACCTTCCAGCCCGACTTTCATTAATACCGGCGCCATGAAGGCCAGCAGGACATAGAGCCCTGTGAAGAAATTCAGAAAAACCATGTAATGATTCGAAAACCAACGGGAGAAGCGATCGGATTTGGTGAAGCTCACCGGTTCCGTGATCCGCTTGACCATGGTGCTGTTATTCTTTGTGACAGCTTCCCGCAGTCGCTCTTCCGCTTTCTGGAAGCCAAATCCAATCTCGGCCTGATCAAATGGATAGATCAACCTGAAAACGCCAATATCAAGCACAGGTGCTTTGTCGGAGTATTCGTTGGTCAAAACCTGAGCTTTGTCAATGTCCACCACATGCAGGTCACAGGGATGGTCCTTCCGGACCTCCTCCAGCCAACCCAGGATTTTTGTCCTGTTTTGATCCTGCCCGGAGATATACAGCGTTGTTTGGATCATTCTGATAAGCCAATCTGTTCAAGGTAGGCGATGATCATAACTTCGGTCAGCTCACCAATATGAGTTTGTTGGATAGCGCCATCGGCATCAATGAAAAACGAGGTGGGAAACCCTCTGACGCCATATTGCTCTGCAACGGCATAATCCGAATCCAGCAGCACAACAAAGGTATATCCATTCGCGTCGATAAAGGACTGCACATCCTGCGCCGTTTCACCACCGGAGAGGGCAAGGACGACAAAATCACCCTCATATTTATCCTGATAAGCCTGGATCAGCGGTAATTCCGACCGGCAGGGTGGGCACCAGGTAGCCCAGAAATTGACCAGCACAGGCGTGCCCGCGTAATCAGATAGAGAAACCGAATTACCATCCAGATCTGTCAAAGTGAATTCAGGCGCAGCGGGTTTATTCTGGGGCTCTTCTTCCTGAGCGACCAGAATCTCAACAGAGGCGGTTGGTTGATTCGCTTCCGCTACTTCAGTCTCAACCTCAGGTACAGTTGTATCCTCAACGGGTTGACCCTCAGCCGCCTGAGTGGCAGCCGCATCAGTTTCATTAGTGCTGGTTAGCCGCAAGACAACCAGCACGCCTAAGATGATTACAATCAGGATTAATGCCGCATCAAGATACCATCGCCTGTTTTTCACGTTTTTCTCCAATGTCCGTTTACCTATATTCCAAAATCAATCAATGAATTGACCGTGATCAACTGCTGATAAATTCCCAGGAACAGGAGCACACCCACAACGATCAGGATGACGCCCATTACGATCTGGGCGATCTTCATCGCTTTGCTGTATTTGCGCAGGATCTGCGTCACCCAACCAATGCCAAAAGCGGCGGCAAGGAAGGGAATAGCCATGCCAAGAGAATAGGATGTCAGGAGCAGCATCCCCTGGCCGATATTCGCCCTCTCAACCGCCAGCGTCAGGATCAATCCCAGTGTCGGGCCAACGCAAGGCGACCAACCTGCTGAGAAGAAAATCCCCATCAGGAAGGATGAGATCAGGCTTCTGCCCCGATCAACTTTGGTCTGCGGTCGCAGGTCATAATCCAGAAAAGGAATCTTGATCAGCCCGGTCATGTGGAGGCCAAATAATATAATGACCACCCCACCGATCTTGGCGAGGATATCCCGGGTGTCATAGAAAAACTGGCTCAGCGCTGAAAAAGCCAGCCCCAGGGTGATGAACACAAAACTAAAACCGAGTACGAAGGCCACACCATGAAAAAAGGTGCTCCATTCAATCTTACGGGTTTCATCTTCCGCCTGAACCATCGACCGTCCGGAGAGATAACCAATATAGGCCGGAACAAGGGAAAAGACACAGGGCGAAAAAAAGGAGACCAGGCCAGCCAGGAAAGCCAGCCCAATCGATACGTTTAAAAAGTCCATTAGAAACCTACTCTGCTGCGATAACTTGAACTTGAGTGGACTGGTTCAATCCCTGAATGAAAATATCACCTTCCTCATAAGGTACGGCCGGTTGGGTCCAGCGATAGACCCATTTGGCATCCTCCGGCTTGCAGTTCACGCATCCATGTGAGCGCGGCCCGGAGCCAAAGTAGTTGTGCCAAAATGTGGAATGGATCGCTGCGCCGTTGATGTCAAAGAAGGTGGACCAGGGGATCCCGGGGATATCATAATTCCCGACTGCTGCCCCAGCGCTCATGTGGATGGATAGGGTTTTACGCCAGATGGTGTGCGTGCCGACCGGGGTGGACCACTTCTCCTCTTCGGAATTCCACCCGCCGGTGGTGACCTTGGCGAAGTAGACTTCCTTATCCCCTTCATAGCAGGACATGGTCTGGTAATTAATGTTCACCACAACCAGTTTATTCCCCGCATCCGGGTGAATTGGCGCGACTTCTTCGGCTGTGATTTGCCGGCAGACATCCGCATTGACCCAGTAAGTATCCGGCAGCGAACCGTATTTTTGCATCAGAAGATACTGCACAACGCCGGTATCCGGATGACGACGGACATCGTGCGCCCAGAACACCTGTGAATAGTAAATTCGAGGCCGGATGGTTGCCCGGATCCAATATTGGTAATCCGATTGAGCTTTGGTCAGGTCCAGGGCGGAATAAGGGGTTGTAATTTCAACCCACATCCCGCGTTCACCCGAAGCATTAAGAGGAAGTTCTTCCAAGGGGACCTGGCGTTCAAAGCGGACCTTTTGCAGGTAATCCGCATAGATATAACCTTCGGGCGTTTCCACCCACCTCTGGTTAATCTTGTTCGTGTCCACCTCGTCGGCAATCACTTCCCGATTCCAGGTCAGAATCTCATCGAAATAGACCTTGCGGACCTCGTTGGCATAAACGCTGGGCTCCGCCATCATTGAAACGTTAGCGCCCGGCTCACCAACACACATCCGCCCCAGCCACTGATTTTCCGGAAAGGTAGTCGTGTCCTCCTGGAATAGATTCAAACCCCTGAGGAGTGAACCGGCGGATTGCCGCCCGGTCAGAGCAGCGCCGCCCAGGGCCAGTGCCGATAGTTTCAAAAATTCACGTCGTGAGAGCTGATTTTTATGGCTCATATCCAGATTAAAATAATCCAAAATGTCTGTAAAGTCAATCACTAACCAAATTTTCAAAGGCTTTTTTCATCAATAACGCCTTCACTTTGTCAATTTCAGGCGCCCACCAGGCATCACCCGGCTGATATTTCACCTCGCTGCGAACGATCTGGTAAGCCTGCGTCGTCCCCTTGCCAAAGGTCACATGGGGGTTCTGGCGTTTACGCAAGTGCAATGCTCGGGAGGCCGTATAGATTTCAATCGCCAATACATGAGCGGTGTTCGCAACGATCTCTCGCATGTGCCGTGCGGCGGTCATCGCATTGGCGTTATGGTCTTCCTGCTCCGCGGAGGTCGGCAGCGAATGGACCGAGTCAGGCGTTGCCAGGGTTTGATTCTCCAATACCAGAGAGGCGGCGGTGTATTGCGGCATCATCAGGCCGGAATTAAGTCCGGCCGCGGATAGCCTGTCCACCAACATGGGCGGCAGGTCCGCGTTCAGGTGCCCATCGGTCAGCCGGAAAGTCCGCCGCTCCGAAATGGAGGCGATCTCAGCCATCACAATTCCCAGCATATCCATCACCACACCAACCGGCTCGCCATGGAAATTACCGCCGGAAACCGCCACACCCGGGTCAAACAGCAAGGGGTTATCGGTGGCGGCGTTAACCTCAGTCTCAATCGTATTGCGTACGAAAGCCAGCGTATCCCAGCCAATCCCCTGCACCTGCGGGGCACAGCGCAGCGAATAGGCATCCTGAATCCGACCGGTGGCGTCCACCAGGCTGCTGCCCTCGGTTAATTTGCGGATATCCTCCGCCACACGCATCTGGCCCGCGTGTCCCCGGGCGGCGTGCAGCCGGGCATCAAAAGCCGCCATGCAGCCCATCACGGCTTCCAGCGTCATTGCGAGAGAAACCTCAGCCCCGTTTAAAAGGGTCTCCGCGTCATAAACCGCCAAAGCGCCAATCGCTGCGGAGAAAGTCGCGCCGTTATTGACCGCCAGGCCTTCCTTCGCGCCAAGGATCAAGCGCTCAATCCCGGCCCGTTTCATGGCTTCCTTGCCGGAGAGAATCTCGCCTTCAAATTCAGCGAAACCGGATTCTTCTTCCTTATCCTCCGCATCGGTGGTGAATACCAGTGCCAGATGCGATAGCGGCCCCAGATCACCGGAGGAGCCCAGCGACCCCTGCGAGGGGATCACCGGGGTCACATGGCGGTTCAGGAGCGCGAGCAGGGTTTCAACAACTTCCAGCCGCACGCCGGAGAAGCCCTTCGCCAGGGTGTTCGCCCTGACGAGGATCGCTGCCCGGACGACTTCTTCTGCAAGCGGTTGCCCGGTTCCCACTGCGTGGCTCAGGATCAGATTGCGGCTTAACTTGGCTGAATCCTTGGAAGGAATGCGGTATTCGGCAAAGATGCCAAAACCGGTATTGATCCCGTAAACAGGGTCCCCCTTCGCGACGATCTCTTCCACCCATCCACGGGCTCGATTGATCGCATCCCTGGCAGCAGGCGCCAGTTCAACCTGGGCACCCTGCCTGGCAACGGCAACAATGTCTTCAATGGTGAGATGACTGCCGTCAATCGTGATATTTTCCAATGATGATCTCCTTGGTTAGAACAGTAGAAACCCCAATAAAACGGAAACCAGCGGAACAGTGAGGTTATCGATATCCGCAAATGGCAGGGATTCGATCAGGGTTGTGACCACCGCGATGATCCCCACGGGCACCAGGTAAGTTGAGAACGGCCCGGGGAAATAACTCTGCCAGACAAATATACCTAAAATGGAAATAGCCAAAATGAAGCCGCCCAACAACATGGTTAATGATCCGGCCACGGATTTCTTTTTTGACCAGGGAAGCGCCGCGCTGGGAATCCTTTTACCGATGATATCCGCCAGTCCGTCTCCGCCACAGAGAACCATCAGAGCCACGATCCCAATCGGTGAATTACGCCAGAATAGAACGGTCAACAGCACAAAATCAATGCCATAAAAGAGCGGACCACGCAAAATCTCACGCCGATCACCCGTTCGGGACATGGCATCCACCGCCGAGGGATCTTTAATGACGCCTGTTCCCACCAGCGCAAATTGCAGGGTGATTCCCAGCGGGACAATGACGGCCAGATAGCGGGCGATGGGCGCATTATTAAAAAGGAGCCAGCATAACACGAAAATTGGCCCCGTCCCGATATGAATGATTTTCCGGCTGATCGAACTGGAGACCCAGCCTTTATGGGCGAAGAAATCGTTAATCCGCAGCCAAAAAAGCGCGATCACCAGCGTGATACCCAGAGCAACCAGGTTGTTTTTAAGCATGGGTAAATATTCCTTCAATGCGGATCACATCAGCCGACCTATCTGCGGTCATCCATGGCACGATTAATTTCCCGATCCATGTCCCGCTTTTTGATGTCCTGGCGTTTGTCATATAACCGTTTACCCTTTGCCAGGGCGATCTCGACCTTCGCTCTGCCATTTTTCAAATACATGATCGTTGGGACGATAGTCATCCCCTTGATCCGAATGCCGTCCCAAAGGGCTTTGATCTCGCGTTTATGCAACAGCAGGCGGCGTTCCCGTTCAGGATCGTGGTTGAATATGCTGGCCTGGTCATATGCGGCAATATGCGCCCCAACCAGCCAGGCTTGCTCGCCGTTGGTGCGGACATAAGCTTCCTGCAAAGATACCTGGCCGGCGCGGATTGATTTGATCTCCGAGCCGCGCAATTCCAGCCCGGCCTCATAGGTTTCACCGAGTTCAAATTCAAATTTCGCTTTTCTGTTTTTTGCTACGATTTTTATGCCTTCCATAATGCCTAATTTTAACACAGACTATCTCATCCGATAGAAAGCAGGCAACTTTTTCCTTAAAAAGGAAGAAAATCACCCCTGCAACAGAAAGAATGAGTCGCCATCCATGGGTATAATTAAGGATGAAAGATAAAACAATAAATAAAAGGGAGAATAAATAATGGAAATCAGTTTAGCTTTGGGGGGCGGCGGTATTCGAGGCGTTGCCCATTTAGGCGTCCTGCGATCACTCGAAAAACATGGCTTCACAGTCAAAGCGATTGCCGGCACCAGCGCCGGGGGTCTGGTGGGTGCGGTATATGCCGCCGGATATTCCACCGAAGAAATTGAAAGCATCGTCAACAACATGGGAACCAATTGGGTTTTCAGCCGAAACGAATCCAATCATCCAGCCATTCTGGGGATTGGCGCAATTGCCAAACAGTTATCCGGCGTATTGGGCGACCGAACCTTTGAAGAGCTGAAAATCCCCTATGCTGCCACAGCAGTCAGCTTGCGCACCGGAAAGGAATTCATCCTCCGCAAAGGCAAGGTTCTGGATGCCGCTCTGGCCACCATGGCCATTCCTGGCGTCTTCCCCAGTCAGGAGATTGGCGGAAGCGTTCTGGTCGATGGCGGAGTCCTCGACCCCGTGCCTGTCCGATTGGCGCGATGGATGGCCCCAGATCTGCCCGTTGTGGCCGTTGTGCTCCATAAACGGCCCGATGGTTATGTGGACCCGGAAATCACCTTCCCCATTTCAATCCCCGTCCCAAGTTCCATCACAGAACGCCTCGCAAAGTTCCGGATGGTTCAGGCTTTGCAGGTTTTCGCCCAGGCGATGGAAGTGTCCAGCACCCGCCTGACGGATATGGCGGTGAAGCTCTATAAACCGGAGGTTCTCATCGAGCCAAGAGTTGGACAAATTGGCGTCCTCCAAAACGTGGATACAAAAGTGCTCATCCAGGCCGGCATGGATGCCACCGAAGAGGTTCTGACTGAATTGGAATCCCAGGTGAGCTGGGTCAAAAAGATCGAAAGAGCAGTCAAACAACGGCTCAACCCTGAGCCTCTGCCGGATATCTGGGAGAATGAGTATTAAAACTCGTGAGAGATCTGCGTAAGTTTGCCCGTCAGACTCAGAATCGCCTGGTAATCGGGCTGGTCCTCCTGGTCGCGACCGTAGGCATTCTCCTGATCTACTATTTCTATGGCCAGGGAGCAGCCCTCTTTGGGCTGCTCTGCCTTGTCGGTATGATTCTGATCATCTTATTAATTATCGGTTTATTAACCTTATTGGAAAAATTAGCGAAACATGACTGAACCAGCCCAACCTCAGGAAATTCAAATTAACAATTGGCCTTTTAAGGTGGTCATACCTCAACATCTCCCCACACCGGAAACAAGAATTTTGCTCCTGCTGCATGGACACTTGGGAAATGAAAATGTGATGTGGGTTCTGACCAATCCGATTCCAAAGACCTGTATCATGCTCGCTCCCCGCGCCCCGGTTCAATTGGGACCGGATCAATATAGCTGGCATCCGATCGGCTCCCAATGGCCGGATCTGGAGACCACTTATCGCAACCTCGGCGAGGAATTAATTTCACGAGTGGATCAATGGATCGGACAAAACCAATTGAGAGTTCAGAAATTTGACGTGATGGGCTTCAGCCAGGGTGCGGTCATGGGTTATGCGCTGAGCTTCTTATTTCCCGAAAGGGTCAATCGTGTCGCCGCGCTAGCCGGTTTTGTCCCCCACATCTGGCAATCCGCATTAAAAGGACAATCGCTGGCAGGCCGGTCGTATTTCATTTCCAATGGCACCGAAGACGAAATTGTCCCCATTCACACGGCTCATCAAACTATTAAGTGGTTAAAAGAAAAAGGCGCCGATGTGACTTATTGCGAAGGGCATACTGGTCACAAGCTCAGCGCTGGTTGCTTCAAAGGATTGGGGGATTACTTCCGCTCAACGTCCGCTGATTAGGGCAATCACCACCAGGAAGAGGCCCAAAGCGCCCAGACCAACGATGATCAATCCCATCGGGATCCCACCTGCGGCCGTGTTGCCCAGGTCCATGGTATAGGTCGGAATTTCCAATGGCGCTGGTTCGGTGAAGGTGGGAAGCTGGGTGGCGTTTGGCGTCGTCAGAAATTGCGCGGCCAGGGTCGGGTCTACCGTTCGGGTAATATCCGGGGTAGCCGTGGCCGGGGGTTCCACCTGCGGCAAGTCGCCGCCGTAGAGCGTGACCAGGTTGCCATAGACCCAGGCCGTCCCATCCGCTCCATAAGGATATTCAATCAAGACCCAATCCCCATAAACACCGAGGGCATTAGCCTCCTGCCCAACCAATAAAACACCCACCAGTTCGCTCAGTCGGCTTGGGCCGGCGCGGACATTGATCTGCGTATCATTGGCTGTCAACGAATTGACCACGACATATGCTCCCCGCGGTGTACTGGTGACCGTGGGAATGCTTCCCGTGGGCTGTTGAGCCAGTGCGCCTGCTTCTGCAGTGATAGGCCGGATCAACATGACGAGGATCAGGATCAGGATAAAAATTGATATTACAATCAGTCTGGTTTTCCGAGATTTCATCAGGTACTCCAGTTAAGGGCTGCCCCACCAGCCGTGTTTCAAGTCACCACATTATACCGTCATTTGCCGGATAGATATCAAACAGTGTGACTGCGGGCTTCAACTTGGAAATGCGGCACATTTATCAGCTTGATCCAGCCACGATTTGGTTAATTTTTTGTTTAATTCCCCAAAATCAACAGATTTTATTAGGTTTACGACCTCCATTTCAACTATAATAAAATCTGTAATTGCCACAAGGAAATTGCCAAAGGTAAAACTCATGCCAGAAACTCGCATCTATCACGGTGACTTCAATCCCAGCGACATCGCTCGGAATATCATCTCGCAGTTCAACCGCGGGAATTATCAGGTGCAGCAGATCGGCAGGGATCCCAAGATCGCTGTCCAGGTTGCCACCCGACAATTTGCCCAATCCGGCGGCCAAACTGCGCTGACCATCACTCTGCATAAAGTGGAAGATGGCGTGTCCGTTCAGGTGGGCAACCAGGCCTGGATGGGTGTTGCGGCCAGCATTGGCATCACCGCCCTCAGCGCCCTCCGCAACCCTATGACCCTTTTAGGTCGCTTGGACGATCTGGCCCAGGACATCGAATCCCTGCAGTTGGAGGATGAAGTCTGGCAGTTAATTGAAGGCTCCGCCCGCCAGCATGGCGTGGGCAAGGTCCTCTCCGAACGGCTGAATCGATACATTTGCCCCTACTGCAACACGCCCAATGAACAGGGCGCTGGCCGCTGCGTCGCTTGCGGTGCGCCGCTGGGTGATATCCAGCCCCAGACCTGCCTGAAATGTGGGTTCGTGGTCCGCAATATTGAACGCGAATGCCCCAATTGCGGTGCAATCCTCCCCTCTCGTTAAAATAGAAAACCGGTTGGATAACCAACCGGTTTTTGATTCAAAGCTGATTAATTTCAGATCTTCCGCCACTTACGCCCATCCTGTCGGATGAATTCTTCCGCCGATTGGGGCCCTTGCGTACCGGCTTCATAGACCGGTAGATTCGTCAATCCCTGCGCAGACCAGGCATCGATGATCCCATCGGTTAAATGCCAGGCTTCTTCAACTTCATCACTGCGGGTGAATAAAGTGGCATCACCCAGCAGGCTGTCCAGCAGCAAGCGTTCATAGGCTTCCGGTGGATCGCCGGGGAAGGCGTCGGCATAATCAAATTTCATCTGCACCGGCTCAATCTGCATCACGCTGCCGGGCGATTTCGCACCCAGATAAAGGGTGATCCCTTCATCCGGTTGGATTCGCAGCACGAGCACATTCGGCGCATCACCGGCCAGGTTGCGCTGACCAAATAACGCCAACGGCACCTGCGTGAATTGAATGGCGATTTCCGTCAGCCGGCGCGGCAACCGCTTTCCGGAACGCAGATAGAAGGGCACTCCAGCCCACCGCCAGTTATTGATAAATAATCGGGCAGCCATATAGGTTTCCGTGGTGGAGTCCGGCGCGACGTTCGGTTCATCCCGGTAACTGGGAACGCGCTTGCTATCAATCGTCCCCGAGACATATTGCGCTCGGATCGTATTCTCCAGGGCTGTCTGGCCTTTGATCTCGGCAATGGACTTCAGAACTTTCACCTTTTCATCCCGAACCGCCTTGGCATTGAATACAGCCGGGGCTTCCATGGCTGTGAGCGCCATCAACTGCAATAGATGATTTTGGAACACATCGCGGACCACCCCTGCCTGGTCATAATAACCGGCCCGGGTCCCCACGCCCTCATCCTCAGCCATCGTGATCTGGATATGATCAACATATTTTCGGTTCCAAAGCGGTTCAAAAATACCATTGCCAAAGCGAAAAGCCTGAATATTTTGGACCGTTTCCTTGCCCAAATAGTGATCCATGCGATAGATCTGGTCTTCCTTGAAAACGGAATGAAGCTGATCATCCAGAACGCGGGCGGATTCAAGATCCCGTCCAAATGGCTTTTCCACCACAATTCGTCGCCATCCCTGCCGGCAGGATTCAAGCTGGGATTTTCCCAGGTTTTCTACGATGGTTGAATACATTCCCGGGGGTGTCGAAAGGTAGAAGAGGGTGTTTTGCACGCCAAGTTGATGAAGCGCCTGATCCAGACGGTTGTAGCCATCTTCATCCTGAAAGGTCGATTCGATATAGTAAGCATTTTCCAGCAGCAGATCCAGAACTTCGGAATTCACTTCCTTATCGCGGGAAAATTCCATCACCCCATCCCGCAGGACCTCGCGCATTTCTTCGTGGCTCCAGGGACGCCGGGCGAAACCAAGGATATAAAAAGGAAATGGCAGGCGGCCATTTTTCGCGTTTTCATACAGCGCCGGCATCAATTTCCGCCGGGTCAGGTCCCCCGTGACGCCAAAGATAACAATAGCAACACCATCCGAACAGGGTTCATTGATGATATCAATTTCAGGCATGGATTCTCCGTTTATTTACTTATAATAGACTACTTTTCAATTCTACCTGATGTTTTATCATTATAATAATGGTAGGGTTGCCCGGAAAAGAGGAAAACATATGACTGAAATCACACAACTGCGTGAAACGATCGAAAAGAACATTGCGAAAGTGATCGTCGGCAAACAAAACACCACAGAGCTGCTGCTGGTCGCCTTGCTTTGTGACGGGCATGTCCTGATTGAGGATGTCCCCGGCGTGGGTAAGACCATGCTGGCCCGTTCACTGGCCATCAGCCTGGGCGGGCAGTTCAAACGCCTGCAATGCACACCTGACCTGCTCCCCAATGACATCACCGGCATCTCAATTTTCAACCAGGCCGAACAGGATTTTGAGTTCCGACCCGGCCCCTTATTTGTGAACATCCTGCTGGTCGATGAGATCAACCGGGCCACGCCCCGCACCCAGGCAGCCTTGCTGGAAGCCATGCAGGAACGCCAGGTGACCATGGATGGCGTGACTTATCCCCTGCCCAGCCCCTTTATGGTCTTGGCCACCCAAAACCCGGTTGAATATGAAGGCACCTTCCCCCTGCCAGAAGCTCAGTTGGACCGGTTCATGCTTAAAATTGACATGGGTTACCCCAATCCCGATGAGGAAGCCGCCATCCTCCACCGTCTCTCCCGCCGGCACCCGATTGAAACCCTCGAGGCCGTTGCGACTCCTGAAGAAGTGGATAGCATCAAGCCGCTGGTTTGGGATGTCCATGTGGACGAAACCGTTGTGGATTATTTAATCCGACTGGTGGAGGCCACCCGAAACCATCCCGACCTGCTGCTGGGCGGCAGCCCGCGGGCATCGCTGGCCCTCTACAAAGCCGGCCAGGCGCTGGCAGCGTTGAACGGCAGGGATCATGTCCTGCCGGATGACATCAAAGCCCTGGCGCGTCCCGTGTTAGCACACCGGATCATGCTGAAACCGCAGGCTGCCCTGCGCGGGACCACAAGCACGGATTTGGTTGAGCGTATCCTCGATGAAACTCCCCTGAAGCTAAAAGACCGGGAAGAATAAATTCAATGGCGGATTTCCTGCCCTTCCTGATCTTCCTGATGATCCTGGCTGTGTTCCTGCAGGCCGGTCCTGCACTCACGGTCTTTTATATGATCATCGGGACATTTCTATTGGGCTTATGGTGGCAGAAACGCGCCCTCTCACATCTCAAAGTCACCCGCAAATTCATTGACCACGCCTACCTGGGCGAGACCATCCGGGTCGAACTCACCATCGAAAACACCAGCCTGCTGCCGATCCTCTGGCTGGAGATTCACGAAAGCCTGCCGGTTAACCTGCGAGCCGGCAGAGACATAAAAGAAGTTTTCAGCCTCGGCCTGCGCAGCAAGAAGACGATTTCCTATGAGATCAACGCCTTCAAACGCGGGTATTACGCCATCGGCCCACTGCTGATCGAATCCGGCGATCCATTGGGACTGACCAAACCCTCCCAGATCAGCATCCCCGAAGAACATCTGACCATCTATCCCCGGATCATTGATCTGGCGGCCCTCGGGCTGCCTTCCCGCTCCCCTTTCGGCACCATCAGAAACGAGAACCCGGTTTATGAGGACCCCACCCGTTTGATGGGTAAACGCGGATTTCAAAACGGCGATTCCGTCCGCAAAATTGACTGGAAATCCAGCGCTTCCAGCGGCGAACTTCTCGTTAAGCTATACGAAGCCTCTATCGCGCTGGAATTGGCTGTCCTTTTGGATTTGGATAAGAACAGTTTTGAAATGGATTCATTTTACGACGCCACGGAATTAGCCGTGACCGCGGCAGCCTCGCTGGCAGCCTGGGCCAAGCAACACCAGCAATCTGTGGGGCTGTTCACCAATGGACTGGATCCCCTGGCTGCGGAAACGCCATCCCACGCCCTCGCACCTCGTAAAGGCTCCGGACATCTTATCAGCCTGCTGGAACTCCTGGCGCGGATCCAGCCGGGAACAGCCTGCCCGGTCGAACCCTGGCTGCAGGATACCCGCGGTTTACTTAGCTGGGGAACCACCCTGATCTACATCTCCGGTAAGATTACTCCGGAGACATTTGACCAGCTCTTCCAGGCCAGAAAAGCCGGACTGAACCCGGTCATTCTCCTGACCGGAAGGCCCCATGATATTCAGGTCAATCGAAGAATTGCAGCAGGCTATCATCTTCCGCTCTATACTGCCGCCTCTTATTTTGAGGTCGAAGCGCTGGGGGTGCCTCAATGAGCAACCAGCCGCCTATCCCCAACACCACTCAGGACTCACAACGGTTCATCACCTTCATCAATTTTTTATTGGTAAGTGGGATGTTGAGCTGCCTTGCTTTCGTCACCGGCCACTTCATCGGCATTTTCTTTCCCGAATGGACGGTCTCGGGACTGCCCGTTCTGATTTTCTTCATCACATTCGCAAGCCTGATTTTTCTCTATGTTCGGACGCGCATTCATCCTCACGGCAGCAACCCCTTTGCTTCCACAGCGGCCGAATGGGTGCTGACGCTGCTGATTGGCAAAATCTTCCTGATGCTCCAGCCCGGAGCAGGCAGTTTTTGGCAGGAATTGCTCTCCTGGCAAAACGGTTTCCTGTTGGAATTCTTCGATGTTCAATACCTCCTGTTGGTCTTCTTCCTGTTTGTCATCTGGGGACTCACCCGCATCATCAGCCCGCCCCTTTTTCAACTGGAGGAAGATCAGGCGTTAATGGAGCAGGAAAAGCTTGGTGTAACCTTTAATGACCGCCAGGAAGCTCGAAGAAGCCTGATGGGATTGGTTTTTTTCATCGGTTTCATCATGGTTGGGATGGTGGTGATCATCAAAGGCAATTTCCAATCCATCCCTGTTACCGAAATTCCCACCCGCGCTTTTGTGATCGCATTGCTGGCCTATTTCTCACTGGGGTTCATCTTTCTGTCCCTGAACTATTATGCCATTCTGAAAGCTCGCTGGTATTTCAACGACATCCAGGTCAATACCGATATCGCGAAACGCTGGCTGCTTTTCACCATGATATTCATCCTGGTAGTCAACCTGCTGACGATCTTTCTCCCTACGGATTTCGCTTTCGGATTTCTCCCGGTTGCTCAAACCCTCTTCAAAGCCATCGTTTACATTTTTGGCATCCTTCAATTTTTAATCATGGTGCCAATCACATTTTTCCTGTCCTTATTTGGCAGCCTGCTGGGCAACCAGGAGAGCGAACAAATCTCCCAACCGGAGATGCCCGAATTTGCCCCCGAAATCACTCAGCCAACAACCGCCCTCCCCTGGTGGGATATGATCAGGTCGATCCTGTTTTGGTTAATCTTTGTGGGCGTGGTGATATTGGCCATCCGGTACTATATCAATAACCACCCGGGGTTGAAGGACTTTTTCGCCCATCTGCGAATCAAAGCCTGGCTAGCGGAATTATGGAAGTGGCTGAAGCGCGGCCTGCGAAAAGTGGGCGAGGCAGCTCAGGAGACTGTCCGGAAAGCCGTTCAGCAGGCGCGAAATTATTTCAGCGATCGCGAGGTAAAACTGCCCAGCCTGAAGGACATCATTCGGCACCTGCCGCCCCGCCAGGCATTGATCCTCACGTATCTGGATTGGGTGCATTGGAACGATAAGTACGGCCTAAAGCGCAGGAAATCCCAGACGCCAATTGAATATGCCGAAGCAATTCACCAGCGCTGGCCGGAGTTGGACGCCTATCTGATCGCCTTTACTGATGATTTCATTGCCGCACGATATACCCACGCGGCTATCAACAAGGAACAACTGGAAGAAGCCCAATCCCTGCTCGCGAAGATGAAAGCCGTCATCCTCGACCGGCAATCGCTGCCCAGCTAAGCTGCATGCAGGGTGTAGCGGACCGTGTATTGCGCCGTGCGGATCATTTTCATCCCCCGAAAGATGCGATACCAACCGATTTTAGGGTGGTCCTCATCCATATAGAACCACATCTCTTTGAATTCAATCCCCGGCCCCCAATTTTCCAGTGCATTGGGTGAATCAACCCCAAATTGAAAAGCGGATTGAGCCTGCATTTTCAGCCGGTGCTGCATCTTCATCTGCGCCATCTTGCCCCAAATCCCTTCCACCCAGGTCCTATTGGTCAACTCACAGACCAGGTCCGATTCGGGAAAACAATCCTGAATGGCCAAAAGCAGGTTCTTGACCTCCTGCTCCGGCAGGTACATAAAAATGCCTTCGGCGAGGAACAGTACCGGGCTTCCATCAGTTTTGATCTGATCCATCCAGGTAAAATCCAGCACCGATTTTGCCAGCAAGTGATAACGGTCATTCTCCGGACAAAGCTGGCGCTTCAGGGCAATCACCTTGGGTAGGTCAAGGTCATAAAAAGCCACTTCGCCATTATCAATCCTGAAAAACCGCATATCGAGGCCGCAACCCATATTTACGATCACCCCCGCGGGATTCTGCACCAGAAAGGCCCGGACATAATCATCATATTTCCGGCTGCGCAGCGCCAGGTGGACATTCAGGCGGGGATCCACTGCCCTGTTACGCAGTTGGCGCGCCATTGCGTCATCCTTTTGGCGCAGGATCGGATCAATTCTGGCGATAATTTCCTCCGCCATGGGATCCTTCAGGATAGGATCGTCACTTTGGCTCTCCAAGGCTTTACTGTAGAGCGTGAGCAATCCCGTTTCCTCCACACCGGAGAAGTCAAGCGTTCCAAATTCATCCATCATCGGTCCCTCCAGAGATAAAATGCCATCAACAGATTAAGCTCTCTAATACCGATTATAATAAATTATTCATCCATTTTTTCAATCAGGAGAATTTATTATGACAAAAATCATCGCTGATACCACCTGTGGGCTGCCACTGGCGGAATTGGCAGCGATGGGTGTGGATGTCATCCCCCAAATCATCATTTTTGACGATCAACCCTACCGGGATGATAACGAAATTGACACCCCTACCTTCCTGTCCAAATTGAAAGAAGCCAAAGAGCTGCCAAAAACCGCCGCCCCACCGCCAGCCCTCTACGAACCGATCTACCGGGCTTGTGCCAAATCAGGCGAGTCCATCATCATTCCGACCCCCTCCGCCGACCTGAGCGGCACCTTCCGTTCCGCCGAGGTTGCCAACGAAACCGTACCCGAAGCCGACGTCCATATCCTCGATACCCGCACCATCGCGGGCGGTTTGGGCATTCTGGTCAAAAAAGCAAAACAGTGGGCAGATGAAGGAAAATCGGCCGACAAGATCGTTGAAGACCTGCAAGCCCTTCAA
>CAYUSC010000003.1:0-1392 GCA_964447265.1 uncultured Candidatus Brevefilum sp. | reverse complement strand
CCAGATCGCCACCTGGCGAAATCGCTGCAGGAGCGGTTCCATCCCGGCTTGAGATTGGACCGCTTGAGCATTATATTTCATCACATAGGGCAGCAAACTGGCGCAGATTGCACCGTGCGCCGCCGCAAACATTCCCCCGATTGGACCAGCAAAGCCATGGACGGCTCCCAGGCCGCCATTGGCCAGCGCCAGGCCGCCGAACAGACTGGTTAGGGCCATATCCTCCCGGGCCGAGGGGTCTTGTCCGTTTTGGTACGCCGCCAGGAGCGACCGCGCTCCGCGCTGGATGCCCTCCGCAGCGATCATATCCGTCATCGGGTTGGCCCGGATTGAAACATATGCCTCAATCACCTGGGTCAGCGCGTCCATGCCGGTGCTGGCCGTGACCGATGGCGGCATGGTCAGGGTCAGCTCGGGATCCACAATCGCTACGCTTGGGATCATCAATGGGCTGCGCATGCTGACCTTCACATGATGGTCCGGTGAGGAAATCACGGCGTTCCGGGTAACCTCCGTGCCCGTCCCGGCTGTTGTCGGCAGGGCGATCATCGGCGCCGCCCGGTTGGCGATCTTCTGTCCTTTACCCACCACTTCCAAATAATCTAAAACCTCACCCGGATTGGTCAGCAGAGCGGAAATCGCCTTGGCTGAATCCAACGAAGACCCACCGCCGAAACCAATCACAAATTCACAACCCGTTTCTTTGGCCAGTGCCAGCCCATGCTCAATTGTTGGGATATCCGGTTCATGTCCGACCCTAAACGCCTCATGAGTCACGCCCGCATCATCCAATATAGCCAGCAAAGGGGCCAGCGACACTGAACCGCTCCCGCTGACCACCAGCGCTTTTTGGCCCAGGCCAGGGGCAATCTCAGCAACCTTTTTCAGGCTGCCATTCCCAAAGATGATCCGACCTGCCGTCGCGAATTCAAAAAGCATACCTACTCCCAGCCGTTCTCATCCGGAAAGACATTATCGTAGATCTGCTTGGTGCGCGGCCCCGCCATCATCTCCTCAACAGCAGCCTTCCAGGCTTGGTAATGGCTTGTTTCCCGGTGTCTGGCAGGGTCATCCTTTGTGCGGTAAACTTCTACCAGCAGGAACCGTTCCGGTTGTTCCGGGTCTTGCAACACATCAAACCGGGCGATCCCCGGCTCCTGCAAGCTAGCGCTGGCATTCGCCACACAAGCCTGTTTGAAACCATCTATCTGATCGGGTTTTACCTCGCAAAAGACATGCACAATGTACATCAATTTCTCCTCTGCCCAACGATTTGGCTGAACACAGATTTCAGTATACACGAAAAGGAATTGGGTTGATATGGCGCTTCCGACCCTGATGCCAACCATTCTGTTTGAAGATGAGAACCTGCTGGTCATCAATAAACCGGCC
>CAYUSC010000002.1:58084-61236 GCA_964447265.1 uncultured Candidatus Brevefilum sp. | reverse complement strand
TACAACCGCCCATCCTGCATTCGCAGCACGTCATCGGCGATGTCGGCAATGCTGATATCGTGGGTCACGATGATCACGGTGTAGTTTTCCACATGCGCCAAATCCGAGAGCAGCTTGATGATCCGCTTGCCGGTGGCGACGTCGAGGTTGCCGGTCGGTTCATCCGCCAAAATCACCTGGGCGCCGCTGGCCAAAGCCCGCGCGATCGCGATCCGCTGCTGTTCACCGCCCGAGAGCATGTTGGGGAAACGGTGATAGACAGTATCCGGCAGGTCCACTTTCTTGATGTAGTCCTTGGCGACCACGGCGGCTTCCTTGGGGCTGTAACCCTTCAATTCGAGGGGATAACAGACGTTTTCCAGGCAGGTCATCAACGGGAAAAGGTTGAAGGACTGATAGATCACCGCCACTTTCTCGCGCCGGTATTGATCCAGGTCAAAGGAGTCCGTCGGCACGCCCTGGAACAGGATCTGGCCTTTTTCGGGCAGCGCCAGCCCGGCCATCAGTGAAAGCAGGGTGGTCTTTCCCGATCCGGATTTGCCGATGATGGCATAAAGCCGTCCTCTGACAAAGGATGTGGAGACGTCCTGAATGGCGGGGACGGACTGGTATTTGTTGGTATAGCTATAAGTGGCATTTTCGATTTCAATGATTGAGTTCACGGAAGTGACCTTCTTTCGCAAGTAAATGTAAGCGTCCGATTATTCTTTGATGAAGAGGATATCCAGGATCTTGGCCCGGCTCATCAGGTAAATGGCGATCATTATTCCCAGGGCATAGAGCAGGATAAACGCGATCAGGCTCCAGCCGAAATAGGCGATCCAGGCCGGGTGGAAGATGAGGATGACCAACACCGGGATGACCCCCAGCAGGAACAGGATCAGCTGTTCGAGGAAGAACGCGCTGTAAACATGGAAGCGTTTGGTTCCCAGGCTGCGCATCACGGCGAACTCATGCAGGCGGTTCCGGGTCAGGAGGTATGAAAGGATGAAACCGATCGCCGTGGAAAGCGCCAGCATGACAGGCCGGATGATGTTCATAAAGGCCAGGTGCTGATCGATGGATTCAATGGCGTCCATTAACGCTTTATCTTCGATGACCACAGCCAGCCGGTTCCGGTTGATGGAGCCAACCTGGCTGTAATCATTGTCTTCCAGAAAGTCCCGAAAATCCGATAATTCCTGGGTATTCTTCAAAAGGAAAGTTGCCGAATTAACCGAATCAGCCAGAACCTCATTGGAATATCGGGCTTCTTCGGGGATTTCCGCATCAGGGGATTCCAATTCGGCATAGGTATAGTCGTAAGTGATCGGGATGTTGGTAATCAACGCCCAGGGTGTGTAAATGACCGGTGCTCGGCTGCCCTGATAATAGGTGCCGGCGACCAGGAAATCATAGGCTTCCATCAGCACACCGCGATCCTGGATCGTCAGGTAAACAGCGATCCGCACCGTATCGCCCAGGCTGATCCCGTTTTCTTCCGCCATGCGGTCCGGGAGGACAACGAAGTAATCCACACCCTTGAGGGAGTCATTGCTGTATCCCGCCAGCCAGACTGTGCCGGTCAGTAAGGAATCGCTGAATTCCGGCACACCGGCAAAGCTGTCAATGAAATAGAGATAGGGCATTTGACTGACTTTATCTTCGAACCAGTCATACCCGAACCGGTTGGAATGGTAGGGGACCTCCGGCCTGCGGGGCAGATTATAAGTATGCCCTTCGGCATCAGCCGAGAGGCCCATCAGGGTGTAGTGCATTTTGGCGGTCAGCATCACCTCTTCGAAGTAGTCGCTGTCTTCGGTGAGGTCGTCACGAATTTCCATAAGCGCATTTTCAGGCAGAGGGTCACGGCTCATTACCCAGGTGCTTCTGGCGGAATAGTCCGGATCCTCGAGATCGAAGATATTAGCCTGTAATTGCAGAGGCACTTCCCGGGAATAACCCAGGAAGGTGGTCAGATAAGCGGTGGTCGGGACGTCATCATAGACGGTCTCGGCATTCAGTTCCTGTTGGTGCGTGATGAGCCCCAGCATCATGATGAACACGGCCAGCAGGAAAGCTGTGACCGGTACGATCAGGCTGCGCAGGAAGTTGCGCCGGATGGAGCGGAGGGCAAAGCGCAGGCTGACGGATGGCATATTGATGAAGGCCATACCTTTGGTGGCATGCAGCTTGGGCGTTTTGAATTCTTTGACCTTTTTGCGTTTTGGTTTGCGCAGTGTTGTCAGGGCGAAGACGATGGTGATGATCAGGATGATCAGGATCAGCACAGCGGCGGAACCCCAGCGAACCCAACTCGCCGTTGAGATTTCCGGTTCAAATGTTGTTGGAATGCCCAGGGCTCGTTCGCTGTAGCGTTCATCCAGGCCGGGCGCATCTTGCAGAGCTTGCCAAACGGTTTCCGTCATTTGGACATCAAACGCGCCGGCGACCAATGTCCCCACAATCGTCGCGATCAGGGCCACCAGCAGGATCCCATAGAGCAGGTAGGACACGGTCTTGGGTCGGCCGGTGCCCATCATCATCATGATTTGGGCGGTTTCCCGCTGCCGGCTGATGAAGAGGTAGGAGAACAGGACGGAAACGGCGATCCCGGCCACGGCGCTGATGCTTGTGAGGGTGATGGCCTGATTTTTCAGGGTTTCGATTGGCTTGATCGCGTTGGCGTATCCCTGGTCTTCTACGGTGACTTCGACAATCTCCGGGAGGTAACCATTGACATGGGCTAAATAGGATTCGACTTCCTTGTTATCAATTTGGACCCGCAGAAATTCGTAATTATCGGGGTCTTTTTCCACCCAACTGGGATAGGGCATATAGACGGTGAAGGAAAGCCCCGGTACTTCATTGAAGATCCCGGCAATGCGGATATCCGCCTCATAATTGAAGCCGTCCTCATCCCAATAGCTGAATGCCGGGTCGCCCTGATCCGTGTAATGGAGCATCAAAGGCCAGGTGTCCCCAACCTCCAGTCCCAGGAGGGCCGCAACCCGGTCGCTGATATAGCAAACGTTCTGGTCCACGGTTTCGGATGTTCCCTCATTGATTTCGAATTCGCCATCCGTTAACCAGGTTTGATTCTGGTGAAAAGCGGCCATGATCGGCAGGTAGGAGGAAACCGTGACCGAGAAGGATTCGTCGATGATCCTGAT
>CAYUSC010000002.1:56081-57984 GCA_964447265.1 uncultured Candidatus Brevefilum sp. | reverse complement strand
ACGACCCAGGTCTCATCATCGGCAAAATAACGCGGTGAAAAGGTGAAGATGTTGACATAAGCAAAAGGTGATGCCTTTTGGACGATATCGGTGTCATCGCCAGCGTAGGCGAAGATCTCGCGCTCGGTATCCACGGCCAGAACGGCAGGGTGGTCTGTGAGGGCGGCAAAATCCATTTCCACAATCGTTTGCTGGAAAGACTCATCCGCCCAGGCGCCGTTTTCATCATGCAGGCCGCCATATTTCAGGGAGATGACCGTGGTGAACTGCTCGTCGGCCTGCTGCAGCATCCGATTGGCGGAGTAGAGCATGCTGCTGCCGAGGCTGACAAACAGGATCGCTGCCGATAGCAGCAGCACGAATAAGACACTCTTGAGCGGGGAGCGTAGGACACTATTGGTACTGTGTTTTAACATCATAGGCATAATGAACTCTTGAAGTTGGTCTGTTTCAATGGATTACATAAATTGGGCGTGAAAAAGCGGGTTACCCCCGAATCAGTACAGGGATTGCCTCTCTCAGTCTTGTCATGGATTGAATGATAAATAGTGTATCATCCTTTATCTCGTGCGGCCTGCCTGAAAGCTCTCGGCAGGATGATATTTGGATTAATCGATGAGGAAAATCAGATGTAATAAGGTCGTTAGGCTTCAAATCCATTCGGTCACCCAGACAGGGTTGATTCGCCGTTATAATATGGGTTGCTGAAATGGACGGATTTCAGCAGTTGATTCTCCGACTGGAACGAAGGTCTTTCCGCCGGAATTAACCTGGAAGGTACTATGAAATTGCGAATGTCATCTCCGGAATTGAACCATGACGACCGTCAGGCTGTTCTGGATGTTGTAAGCACTCCCAATCTAAGCATGGGACCCAAGATAGCTGGTTTTGAACAGGCGTTTTGCGACCTCACCGGCCGCAAACATGCCATTGGCGTGAACTCCGGGACGGCGGGCCTGCACCTTTGCGTGCGCGCCAGCGGGATTGGCCCCGGCGATCTGGTGATCACCACGCCATTCTCCTTCGTGGCTTCGACGAATGTGATCCTCTTTGAAAGGGCGATCCCGGTCTTTGTGGATATCGATCCGGTTACGGGCAATATTAACCCAGATCTGCTCAGGAAAGCCGTTGAGGACATTTCCCTGGGCGGCGAAGCGGCCCGGAAATGGATGCCGAGAAAACTGCCCGAATTCAATGCGGGCAAAGTTGGTCCTTTGAAGGCGCTGCTGCCGGTGGATGTGTTCGGCCAACCGGCGGACTATGATGAGATCAATGCCATTGCGAAACAGTATGACCTGACCGTAATCGAAGATTCGTGCGAGGCTCTCGGCGGTGAATATAAAGGAAAGCCGGCCGGGACCTTTGGGGACTACGGCGTATTTGCTTTCTATCCCAATAAACAAATCACCACGGGCGAAGGCGGCCTGATCGTCACAGATGACGACGAAGCTGCCGATTTCATGCGCGCCCTGCGCAATCAGGGACGAGCCGTGGGCGACACCTGGCTCCAGCACACCTATCTGGGTTACAACTACCGGATGGATGAAATGAGCGCGGCGTTGGGCTTATCTCAGATTGGACGTCTGGAAGAACTGCTCGTCCATCGTTCCCGGGTGGCGGATTGGTATGCCAAGCATCTGGCCGGAATTAAGGAAGTAACCCCGCCGCAATTGGTGCCAAACACCACCCGCGTGTCCTGGTTTGTTTATGTCATTCGAGTGGCGCCCCAGATCGACCGGGACCGCTTTGCCCAAATTCTGGTGGAAAAAGGCGTGCCGGTGCGGCCCTATTTTGCCCCGATTCACCTCCAGCCTTATATGATGGAGATGTTTGGCACACAGGCAGGCGATTACCCCGTGACGGAAGACCTGGGCAATCGCAGCCTGGCGCTGCCTTTCTCCGG
>CAYUSC010000002.1:39243-55981 GCA_964447265.1 uncultured Candidatus Brevefilum sp. | reverse complement strand
GAATGGATCCGCCCCGCCAATGAGCTGGGGTTTCGCTTGCCGCTGCCCTGGCTGCGCTGGCCGGGGGCATTCCTCGGCAGCCGGAAAGTGCCCGAATTGGGCCTTGTGGAATACATGTCCGCCGATGTGGTGCACATGCTATTGGTCGCCACCCCTGATAAGGTTTTTGCCGTGTCGCCTCAGGATACCGGCGCCTTCATGATGTTGTTCCGCCAGATTAATGAAATGGGCAGCCTGACCCCCCTGGAAGCCCAGTCCGTCTATCCGACCCTGCTGATCGGGCATGTCTGGGAGGATCGAAGGGCGAGGTTGCTGGTCATTATCGGTTTTCTGGTCGGGTTGGTACTGCTGGCGGTGAATGCGATCGCCGTGACGCGTTTGGATGTCGTCCCCTGGATTGGGGCTGAAGCCTCCGCGCCGGCCGAACGCCTGCTGCTTTTGCCGGTTCTGGATGGACTGATCTGGCTGGGCGATCTCGTCCTGGGCGCTTTGCTTTTCCCCAGGGGCGGGGATATGCCGATGGCGGCTTATATCCTTTGGGGCACTTCCGCCGTCACCGGGCTGCTCCTGCTGATCAGCAGTTTATTGTTCATATTCTGAGATCATCGTTCGAGGCCCATGTTTGCTAAATTGCTGATTGGATTAATTGCCGGGGTGGGAATCGCAGCTCTGGCTTATCGGGCGCGCTCGCTTGACCTGAGCGGCGCGATCGCTGCCGGTTTTCTGGGGACGGTGGTCTTTGGGTTGGGCGGTGTGGCCTGGGCGATTGTGCTGCTGACCTTTTTCGTCACGGCCAGCGGGTTATCGATGATCTTCAAAGGGCGAAAATCGCAGATTGCGGATGACTTTGCCAAGGGCTCCCGCCGGGATGCCGGGCAGGTTTTGGCGAATGGCGGCGTTTCCGGCGTTTTGGCGTTGGGGTATTTCCTGCTTGTTTTAGTGAGCCCCCAACATCCTCTTTTGCCGGCGCTGTGGCTGGGCTTTGCGGCCAGTCTGGCCGCGGCCAACGCCGACACCTGGGCAACCGAGCTGGGCGTATTGAATCACCACCAACCGATTTCTTTGCGGAATTTCAAACGGGTTCCCGGGGGAACATCCGGCGCGGTCAGCCTGGTGGGCACGCTGGCCGCCTTGGCTGGCGCGGCAGTTGTGGCCGGGGTGACGGTACTGACGGGATTGGCCGGTTGGGCGCCTGTCGGCGGATTGAGCTTGGGCGGACAGTTTGTGCTGATCTCCCTGGCGGGATTGCTGGGCGCGATGATCGATTCGCTGCTGGGAGCCTGGGTTCAGGCGATGTATTATTGTCCGGTTTGCCGGAAGGATACCGAACGCCACCCGCTGCATAGTTGCGGCACTGAAACGATCCTCACCCGGGGAATTGCGTGGCTGCAGAATGATTGGGTTAATGCCGCCTGTACCCTCAGCGCAGCCCTAACGGCCATAGCGATAACCTGGCTACCCATTTACTAAAAAACCTGTTGGATAACTGGATAAATTAACCATTCAGCCGCCTAATTAGGCGGCTGAAAATTAAGAGGTCGCCAACCTTCCGGTTAGTGCCAAAGGGCAATTCTCTTAAAGCTTTATGCTAAGGCTAGTGCTTCTTCGGGGGTCATTCCGTCATGGACGACATGTTCCACGGCGCGCAGCATCTTGGCAGGGTCATCTGATTGCCAGACATTCCGGCCAACAGCGACACCTTTGGCGCCGGCGTCAATGCAGTTCTTCAGAACACCAAGGAAATCTTTGGGGTCATTGGTTTTCTCGCCGCCGGAGAGCATAACGGGAATCGGGCAGCCTTCGACCACTTCCCGGAAGGTATCTTTTGAACCGGTGTAATAGGTCTTGACGAGATCCGCGCCCAATTCGGCAGCGATCCGGGCGGCGTGTTTGACATACTTGACATCAAAGTCGTTTTCAAATCCATTGGGATAAACAATCGCCAAAAGAGGCATGCCCAGCCGATCACACTCCCGGGCGATATCCGCCATTCCCTTCATCATTTCATTGGTCTTTTTGGGCCCGACGAAGATATGGGCTGAGACGGCTGTGGCGCCAAAGATCAGCGCATGTTCAACGGTGTCGCTCATGATGAAACAATCCGGTTCCGGGCCGATTAAGGTGAGGGAGTCGATGGCGGCAATGTAGGGGATGTCGTTCTCGATGAAACTTTTGTAGACCTGTTTAATGATGCCGATTGGCATGAAGAAGGTCTCTGGTTTTTCTTTCGCCAGGATCGATACGGTTTGTTTTGGGTCAACGATCCCTTTGGCTGGGCCAATTGCTGCGCCGTGATCCATGGCGACCATGACCGAATTTCCGCTTTTCCGATTGAAAAGCCGTGATAGTCTAACTTCTTTCCCTAATTCACTCATTTTTTGCTCCAATTTAATAACAAAATAAGCGGTCTGATTATCAATACGACAATTTAGATAGGTGAATACTCCCCTAATATTATCACAAAACGACAATAAACGCTAAAAATAATTGACAAACGACAATCTTCTTCTTATAATGATGTTAATAATTCGTAAACAAACATTTATTTCACATCGAGGTTATGGTTTATATGAATTCCAAAGCAATGAAACAGTATCAAAATGTTGAAGGTTCACTTCCTGAAAATCAATTTGCCTGGCCTTTATATGGCGCCGGGATTGAAAACCTGGGTTTGGATGGCAAACCCGTCAAACGTGAAATCCCTGAGATCACCTCAGATGAATTGCTGGTGCGGATTGACGCCGTCAGCCTTTGCTTTACTGATGTCAAGGAAATCTCCTTGGGTGATAACCATCCACGGCTGAAAGACCGCAATTTGAAAGTCAATCCGATTGTTCCCGGTCACGAACTGAGCATGACGGTCATTAAGGTTGGCGATGGCCTAAAAAACCAGTATAAAGTGGGTCAGCGCTACACCCTGCAGCCGGATGTTTGGGTGGACGGAAAAAGCGTTCCCTTCTCATTTGGCATGGATGGCGCTTATCGCCAATTTGCTATCATTGACCACCGCATCCTGAAAGGTGATGCCGGGAACTATCTTATCCCCGTGCCCCAGGAGATGACCTACGCCGCCGCGGCGATCACCGAGCCATGGGCTTGCGTGGAAGCGGCTTATCGGATGGACTACCGCAGCCAACTCCAGTCCGGCGGTACGATGTTGATCGTTGGGGGGGCGGACACGCGCTCAGGTTTTACCCTCGACGAGGAGTGGGTTGCAGCGAACAAACCGGCTAAAATTGAGGTTTGTGATCTGCCCGGCGCTCTGGTTGAGAGCATTGAAGCTCTTTGCAAGAAGCAGGGCATTGCGTTTAAAACCTGTTCCAAAACAGAGCTGGCGGAAACCGAAGACTTATTTGACGACCTTCTGCTGTTGGATGAAGGCGTGAACGAGCTGTCCATTCTGGCTGAAAAGCTGGCCAAGGACGCAGTGATCGGTCTTTACCTGAAGGCCGGCGAAGCGGATCAGGTTTCCATTGATCTGGGCCGTCTTCACTATGACAACTACCAATATGTTGGAAGCGATGGTCTGAGCCTCCGCAAAGCCTACGAACAGAATCCTGCCCGGGTGGAATTCCTGGAAGGCGGAATCGCCTGGATTTTGGGCGGCGGCGGCCCTATGGGCCGGATGCACGTCCAGCGGGCGATTGAATCGCCGGTTGGCCCCCGCAAGCTGATCGTGACCGAAGTGACGGATGTCCGCCTGGAATCCATCCGGACTTTCTTTGGTCCTCTGGCTGAAAAATACGGCAAGGAACTTGTCCTGCTTAACCCGGTGGAAGATGATGCCGGTTATCGCAAGGAAATGGCTAAGATTTTAGCCGAAGGTGGCGTGGACGATATTGAGGTGATGGTCACCATTCCCGCAATAATCGGCGATGCCTGCCAATACGCCGCCAAAGACGGTATGATCAACATCTTTGCCGGTATGAAACGGGGCGTAAGCCTCTCTGTCGATCCCATGCTGATCGCCGGCGAACGGCAGGTTCGCTTTATCGGCCACAGCGGTTCCGCTCTGGACGATCAGAAAGCCGTTGTGGATCGCTGCCTGGCCAACCAGTTGGATACCAACCTTTCCGTTGCCGCCATCGGTGGCTTGATGGACATTCCAAACGGGATTCGGGCCATGCAGGATTCGGTTTATCCCGGCAAGGTCGTGATCTACCCGCAGTTCCCGGATCTGCCCCTGACAGGCCTGACCGAGCTTGGAAAAGTACTCCCGGAAGTTGCCAAACTTTTAGGTGAAAACGACACCTGGAATGAGGCCGCCGAAGTTGCCTTATTTGAGAGCCAACTGTCATGACCCGGAGCCAACAAAAACAAATTCTCATTTGGGGCGCAGGGCGCATCGGTCGCGGTTTCATCGGCGATATCTTTGCCGCCTCGGGCTATCAGCTCAACTTTGTGGACGCGGCTGAGGACCTGGTTGAGCTAATGAATCAGCGCGGCGTTTATACTGTTGTCCGCGCGGTCAGCGCTGATAACATCCAACGCATTCCGGTTGACCAATTCAAGGCTTATCATGTGTCGCAAAAGGAAGACCTGCAAAGGCTGGTCAATGACGTGGATGTGATCGCGATTGCAACTTTCCCCAAGGTCTTTGAGGCCGTTGCCACAGAATTACAGCAATTGATCCTGGCGCGTCGCAGCGTTCGGCCAAATGATCCTTTGAATATTATTGTCTGCACCAACCTGGTGCATGCCGGGCCAATTTTTTCCACGGCATTGTATGCGGGTTTGGATGCTGAACAGCAGAAATACTTTGACGAGAAGATCGGCGTGGTCGAATCGCTGATCATTCGGATGGCGCCGCCTGCGCCTGCCGAGGAAGTTGAAAAGGACCCGTTGGTCGTTTGGACCAATGGTTACGGTGAATTCCCGGTGGATGGAAGCGCCTTCAAGGGTGCCCCGCCGGAGATCGCCGCCTTCAGATTGGTCACCGATATGCGCGCCGAAGAACAGCGCAAGATGTACACCTACAATATGTGCCATGCCGTCCTCGGTTATCAGGGCTATCAGGATGGTTACGAATTGTTGGTGGACTGCCTGGCGGACCCCAAGCTGCGCGCAGAAGCGGAAGGCGCTTTGAATGAAGTTAGCAGCGCCCTCCAGAAGCAGTATGGCTTCACCGCGGAAGCGATGGCGAAATGGGTGGAGGGCGTGATCGATCAGACCAACAATCCCTCCATTGGCGACACTGTGGTTCGCATGGCGGCAGATCCCCTGCGGAAGCTTTCAAAGGCTGATCGGCTGATCGGGCCGTCTCTACTGTGCCTGAATAATGGGGTTGACCCTCTGCATCTGATCCGGACGATTGCTTATGCCCTGCATTATCGTAACGAAGACGATCCAAACTCGATTAAATTGACGGATGACATCAAGAATAACGGCCTGGAATCAGCTCTCAAGGCCGCAACCGGCCTTGGAGAGGCCCCCATGGAAAAGAAGCTCATTGACGATATCAAAGCTGCCTATCAGCAAGCCGCTAAAGAAATTGACTGGCGGAAAAAAGGCAAAGAGGCTTATGATCGTGGTTTTGAGTATGAAACGGTTTATCATGGCTGCGGCCAGTGTTCCTATGCGGCCGCCTCAGAAATTCTGGGTTGTTTTGATCCGGAAGTCTTCAAAGCGGCCACCGGCCTTTGCGGTGGGATTGGCTTGAAAAACAATAATACCTGCTCGGCTTTCACCGGTGCGGTTTTGGTCATTGGCAATCTTTATAATCGTCGCCGGGAACACTTTGATGGAGACAGGGAAGCAAAATACACGAATTTTGCCCTGGTCCAGCAGCTCTATGATAAATTCATCAATGAATTTGGCGGGATCACCTGCGCTCATGTTCATACGGTGAAATACGGCAGGCCCTACGATCTGAGCGTCAAAGCGGAATCTGTCGCCTTTGAAGAAGCTGGCGGGCATGGACCCCACGGCTGCACCGATACGGTTGGCAAAGCCTGCCAATTTGCCATTGAAGTGCTCGCGCCCATGCTCATGGAAAAAGAAGAGGAGTAAACGCATGGATCTTCAGGAAATGCGGATCAGCGAAGTCATTCAACCATCAGCCATTGACCTTGATTTGCAGGGGATTTGCAGCAAGGACGATGTGATCGCCTGCCTGGCTGAAAAGCTGGACAAGGCCGGGTTGCTGGTGGATAAGGACCTTTATATCCAATCCGTCTATGAACGGGAAGATATGGGCTCCACCTATATGGGCTTTGATATCGCGATTCCGCATGGAAAGAGTCCTGGCGTCCGTGAGGCGGGGATTGCTTTCGGTCGTTGCAAGGATGGCTTTGAATATATTTCTCAGAATGATAAAGCCAATGTCAGGCTGGTCTTCCTCCTCGCCATTCCAGATCGCACATCACCCGATGCTTATATGGCCGTGCTTGCCAAATTAGCCCGGCTGTTGGTTCATGAAGAATTCCGGGAAGCCTTAATGCAGGCTTCTGGTTACGATGACGTTATTGCGGCAATTATCGATTGTGAGCAGTATTTAATGGATTAGTACAAAAGGAGAGTTTCATGAAGATCGTAGCAATTAGCGCGTGCAGTGCGGGCATTGCCCATACCTATATGGCTGCTGAAGGCCTCAAAAAGAGCGCCAAGAAAGCAGGGGATGAGATCAAGGTCGAGATCCAGGGTTCAATGGGTCTTGAGCATCGTCTCAGCCAAAAGGACATTGATGAAGCGGATCTGTGTCTTTTTGTGACTAATATTTCTATCCGAGAAAAAGATCGTTTCAAAGATAAGAATGTGATCGTCATGGATCCGGGCCAGTTTATTGGTAAACCAGACGAATCTCTTTTGCTTGCAAAAGAGAAAGGAGGATTTTCATAAGCGAAAACGGCGGTCATTTTTAGGTTTCTAAATCCAATTTTTATTTTCGTTGTAAAAGGAGAGTTGTAATGAAAAAATTCTTGTCCGATCTGCAGCGGCACCTCCTCACGGGTGTGTCGTACATGATCCCCTTTGTTGTCCCCGGCGGCATTTTAATTGCCCTGGGCTTCCTGCTTGGTGGCATTTATGTATATGAGACCAGTGGCTTTGCTTCCCAGCTGTTCTGGCTTGGTAAAGACGCCTTTGGCCTGATGGTCGCTGTTTTGGCCGGCTATATTGCCTATTCCATTTCCGATCGCCCTGGTATCGCCCCCGGTTTTGTGGGTGGTATCGTTGCTGACCGGATTGGCGCTGGCTTCATCGGCGGCATCATCGCCGGTTTGCTGGCTGGCTACATTGTCGAAGCCATCAAGAAAATCAGCGTTCCCGGCTGGCTGCGCTCCCTGATGCCCGTGCTCGTGATCCCCTTGTTCGCCACAACCATTGTTGGTCTGCTGATGGTTTATGTCATCGGTGGCCCCGTGGCCTGGCTGAACACTGCGATGAGCAACTTCCTGAATAACATCGGCACCGGTAGTGCCTTGCTCCTTGGCGCTATTATCGGCGGTATGATGGCCCTGGATATGGGTGGCCCATTCAACAAGGCCGCTTACTTCTTCGCCCTCGGCGTTGCTGAAGCTGCTGGCAATTGGGGTCCTGTGGCCGCTGCTATGGTTGGCGGTATGGTTCCTCCGTTAGTCATCGCCCTGGCAATGCTGATCGCCAAGAGCAAATTCACAGACACCGAACGCGGTGGGCTTGCAGGCCTCTTCATTGGTGCTGCTACCTTCGTTACTGAGTTCGCGATCCCCTATGCTGCTGGCGACCCCGCCCGCGTGCTGCCTGCGACCATCGCCGGCTCCGCTGTTGGTTCCGCCGTCACCATGGCCCTCGGTGTAACCATGATGGCTCCCCATGGTGGTCTCTTTGTTCTGCCACTTGCCAACAAACCCCTCTTGTTCGTCCTCTCCATCCTGATCGGTGGTGCGGTGGGTGCGTTGGTGCTGGTTGCCCTCAAACCCAAAGTTACTGCTGAAGAACAGGCTGCTGAAGCTCTCTAAGAGCTGCTCACAAAGAAGGCACCATGGACGTAATGTTCATGGTGCCTTCGAAATACTTTCAAGATCTTCAGAGATGGCTCAATAAATCAAGTGCGTAATAGCGAAATGACAATTAACATTAGCAGATATTGTGATTTGGAGCGAAAAGATAATATAATTATGCTCAAAATTCACGATGTTATGGTGGGCAGATGAAAAAGAAGCTGTTTCGCGAAGAGCGGTTACGAATGATCATGGAAATGCTTTTTGAACAAAAAAGCGTGACTGTGGATCAATTAGCAGAAAATTTTGATAAAAGCCCTGGGATGATCCGATTGGATCTGGCTGAACTTGAATCACGCGGCTTGATTTCACGGACGCATGGCGGAGCCATCCTGGTTAGTGACCCCACTGAAGATTTCGTTCTCGAGAAGAACATGTTGCAATTGCGTGTTGATACCAAAAAAGAAGAAAAAATCCGAATTGGTAAGGCCGTTGCGAACCTGATCCATGATGGCGATTCAATCATGATCGATGGCGGCACAACGAATTACTTTATTGCATTGGAATTCCGGAAAAAGCGGAATTTAAAAATTGTCACGACATCCATGTTTCTGTATCCTGTGATTGCAGAAATACCTGATGCAGCCATTTATCTGACCGGCGGCGTTCTTCACCGTGAATATCTGGACACCTACGGTGATATTGCTTTAGAGACGATTAAACGTTTCCAACCGGATTACACGATATTGGGCGTGGATGGAGTGTCTCGGACCAGCGGATTCACAACCGTTGACCCGGGTTTGGCGATGATCAAACGCCAAATGGTTGCTGTGAGCAAGAACCTGATTATCGCTGCGGATTCCTCCAAGTTTGGCAAGGTCTGTCTCTTATCCGTTGCGAATGTTCAAGACACATCAATTATCGTTACCGATTCGAATTTGCCAGTCGAAGAGGCGGAAGCGTTCCGCAAGCTGGGTCCTGAGGTCATTCTGGCATAGCATCCATATAACGATTGACGATCAGCGAGATTATTTATTATTGAGATCTGACCGCCAATAGCGGTGTCAGTTTTATAAAACGCGTTTGGTGGTTGCAGATATTGCTTTATTGGAAAAATTTGAGAATTGCCAAATTGACCCGGTAATCAGGATCAATTTGATTGAGAGAGGTTAAGATGGAACAAAATAAAGATCACTATCGTACCCAACATCCCTACCATGTTTGGGATTCGCTTCAATTGATCCCCGGGTTATTGACCGAGTGCCTCGAGGGTGAGGTGCAATCGGATATTGAAAAGATCGTAGCCGATTTTCAACAGCGCGGGATCAATAAATTGATCATGCTGGGGCGCGGTTCATCCTATTTTGCCGCCCTTTCCGTGGAATTCCTGTTTGAAAAGCTGACCAAGCTGCCCGTAAGCTGTTTTGTCACCAATGTTTTTCAGGAATATCCCTACGACCGCTGTGATTCAAAAACCGCCGTCTTCTTCATTTCCCACTCCGGAAAATCGGAAGGCGATTTGCGCGTGGTTGAGCAGGTTAAGAAGATGGGCGCGTATACGATTGGCGTGTCGGACATCCCAGGCTCCGCCCTGGCAGAAGCGGTAGATCAGATGCTGATCGGTCCCGGCGGCTCAAAGATCGAATTGCCGGCCTCCCGAACCTATGCTACTGCCATCTATCGCCTGGAGCTCCTCGCGCAGGCCTTGGCTGAAGTCCTGAAGGTTGTGGATGACCCGGATGAATACAAAGACGCACTTATAGCCCTGCCGGAACAGGTGGGGACCTTTATGGCCGCGTTTGAAACCGAAGCCCCAAAGGTTGTGGACCTCCTCAGTGACCGGCGCTTCCAGTTGATCGTTGGCTTTGGACCGAACTGGGGAAATGCCGGTGAAGCGGCAATGGCCTTCAATCAATCGAGCGGCATTCCCACCCTGCGCTATGAGATGGAAAATTATATTCACGGCCCCATTCAAGGCCTCACAACCGATGCCGGTGTGATCGGCATTGCGCCCTCCGCCGCCCTGCAAAACCGGATGTTTGGCATGATGGCAGCCACCCGGACGATCGGCGCCAAGACCGTCCTGATGGCCCCCAAAGGCACCCAGGCCCCGGCTGTTGATTATTTGGTCGAATTGCCGGCGGGCATCCCGGACCTGATTTCCCCGATCCCCTATATGGTGCCGTTATGGCAGATCGGCTATCATTTCGGCCTGCTGGGCAATGGCGCCCATCCCGACCGCCTTTCAATGGATAAACCGGAATTCAAGGAAGCCTTTTCTTACATCATGAAAGAGGATAAGTGGGTGACCAAGAAGTAATTTATTGAGGCAACATTGGACACACCAAAAAGCCATCCTTTTGGATGGCTTTTTTCACAATAACCTTTTTGCTTTATTGAAGGGGATATTCCCGATATTCCGCCACGGCTTCGTATAATGCCAGCAGATTCTCCACCGGCACCTGAGCCTGGACGTTGTGGATCGGGTTGAAGACGAACCCACCACCACGGCCGAATATCCGCATCCGTTCACGAACCTGAGCTTTGATCTCGGCGGGTGTGCCAAACGGCAGCACCTGTTGGGTATCCACCCCACCACCCCAGAAGGTCACCCGGTCGCCAAAACGTTCCGCCAGCCCCTCCGCTTCCATCCCGACGGCTGAGGTCTGCACGGGATTGAGGGCATCGAAGCCGGATTCGATGAAATCCGGGATCAACTTGACCACTGAGCCGCAGGAGTGGATAAAGGTCTTCCAGCTTGTGTTTTCATGCACCCAGTTATTGATGATCTTGTGGAAGGGTTGATAGAGGTCGCGATAGGCTTTGGGTGAGATAAAGGGGCCGTTTTGGGCGCCGAAGTCTGCGCCGGAGATGTAGACCACGGACACTTTATCACCAACCCGTTCATAGATTCGTTTCAGGTTTTCCAGCCCGATCTCACATTGTTTCTCGAAAATCGCCCAGATATAATCGCGCCGCATAACCGTGGACATGTACCATTCTTCCATGTCGCGGATGCCGCGGGGATTCTTCAATTGGACTGCGGGGACAAGGGCGATATCGCCGAAGCCGGTGCCGCCGAAATTGGCGAGGATGGCCCGGTCGGTCTGTGTGAAAAGGCGTTCAGCTTCCTTTTCGTAGAAATCCAGGTCAGCTTCGGAGACCGGCTGGAATTCTTCGCAGTTGTCCGTCGGGTCCAGATTGTTTTCATCAAACGCGGGCTGGCGGACGATCGCGTCAAAGTAAAAGCCGCCGGAGGGCATCCGGCCGCTCGGTTGGGCTGTGGTGTCACCTTCCGGATACATCAGGATGTCGCCGTTGGGTTCAGGCTGGGTGTTGAAGTCACCGGGTACCAGCACCGGCGTCCCATCAAAGAAAGTCCAGGGCTTCCATCCTCCCAGCGGAAATCCGAACATGGTATTGGGATTGCCCAACCCGACCACATCCACCCCCAACGCGTCCATCAGGTCCGGCGCAATCTCCCCCAGCATCTGATAAGGCTCCGTGACCTTGACCGGCGTGCCGGGCGGGTCCAGGTGCAGCGCCTGGCGGAGCAGATAGACTGAGGAGACGTGCATACCGGTCGTCGGGCTGGAGCCTAAATCAAGCGGGACACGATCAGGTTCCTGGTGGGCGAGGGCGGTGCGAATGCGTTCTCTGGCGTTCATGGCGGGCCTTTCGTTCATCAAGGGAGTCCCTTAATTATAGCCAAAAACCTCAAGAAACCATTCAGGTTCATTCGGCGAATTAGCGAAAATAGAAATCCCGCACCTTTTGGGGTGCGGGATTAGTAATTTTCTTCAGTTTAAAATGATGGATTAATCATCCCCGGTGGTATCAAGTTTCTTCAACTGTCCGGGAGGGGGTGTGCCGTTCTTCTCCCAGCCGATCAATCCCATATCCTGCCAGATGTGGCCCCAGGCATCCGGGCCATCCAAACTGCCCAGGATATCTTCCAGGGTGGCTTCAACGCCTTCCATTTGACTGGTTTTGAGCGCCAGCATGATCTCACCGATGCTGTAACCCTGGCAGTAATAGGTCATGACGGTTTCTTCGTCAATACCGTAACGTTCCGCGATCTTGGCGGCCAGGGGATGGTTGGTCTCTTTCTTACCATCAACGCAATAGGCATTGGTGAACCGGTACTCGTAGGTTTCCTGATTTTCCTCCGTATTTTGATGGCTCACGAGTTTAATCGAAGAAGCAATCCATGCCCCGCCTTCACCGGCATCCGCTTTAATCACCACGGAATCACCCGGGATGAGTTCCGGCAAGTCGAAATCCTCGGGAATGATGATCTCGACCATCTCTCCCTGATTAGATTCGACGGTCAGAACGTCACCTTCCAGAGAAATCACTTCACCCTTGAGATTGATTTTATCTTTCTGGGCGACAACGGACCCAAAGGTCATCAGAGTTATCAATAAAACAAGTAGCAGGGAAGTCAGAGTCTTTTTCATATTTAATCCTTTCCGATCCCTTCCAATCAACTGTCCAGCCCAACCAGCAGCCAGATGTCATCCCAGGTCAGGCCGTCTGCCAGCATTTGCAGCATTTCTTCCGCCGGTTCGCCGGTCAGGCCCTGGGTTTCCAGAGCGACCAGGATATCTTCAAATTCAGCGCCATCGCAAAACCAGGTCATCACCTGGTCATAGGTGGCAAAATCGTAATCTGCGGCGATCGATTCCCCGATGGGATTGATCTCGTCCCCAGGGCATTCGGTGGTTGCCACTTCGCCGGTGGTTTCTTCGGTGACAACGACTTCAGAGGCGGAAGCCTCCTGAGCAACGGGTGGATTGGCTGAAATGGAGGTGCTTTCCTGGGCCGATTGCTGAGTGCAGCCCGCAACCAATAACGCCGCCGCGATGAATAAAACGACTTTTAATTTGGTCATAGCTCTATTATAGGTAGTTTTTACCGGTTTTCCATCCGGAATGCTATTACAATCCTGTTATTTTTCAGCAACCAACTGGGCAATCGCCACGATCATTTCAACGGCTTTTTCCATGGAGTGGGTGGGGATAAACTCGTATTTTCCATGGAAATAATGCCCGCCGGTGAACAGGTTGGGGGTGGGCAGGCCCATATAAGAAAGGCGACTGCCATCCGTTCCCCCGCGCACGGGTTTGATCAGCGGCTCAATTCCCAGGGCTTTTACGGCCTGGATGGCAATGCCCATGATCTCGGGATGGGGTTCAACCATCTCGCGCATATTGTAATATTGGTCCTCAAGGGCCAGGTCAATGATCTTTTCACCATATTTCCGGTTAATGAAGTCCACGGCGGATTGAAGCAGTTGTTTCTTGGCCTCAAATTTCTCGCGGTCGTGGTCCCGGATGATATAGGCCATGGTGGCTTCTTCCACGGTACCGTTGAATTCGTAGATATGGAAGAAACCTTCGTATTTCTCAGTGAATTCCGGCCGGTCGAATACGGGCAGCATCTCGTTGAGCTCCATGCCGATCAGCAGGGCGTTGCGCATTTTATGTTTGGCCTCGCCGGGGTGGACGTTACGGCCGTGAATGACCAGCTCCGCGCCGGCCGCGTTGAAGTTGTCGTATTCCGTCTCGCCAATCTCGCCGCCATCCAGGGTGTAGGCGAAATCCGCGCCAAATTTTTCCACATCGAAATGATCCACACCCGAACCAACCTCTTCATCCGGCGTGAAGCCGATTCGGATTTTGCCATGCTGGATTTCCGGGTGTTCGATCAGGGTCTGGATTGCGGTCATAATCTCGGCAACCCCGGCCTTGTCATCCGCACCGAGCAGGGTCGTGCCATCGGTGGTGATCAGCGTTTTACCGACATATTTCTTCAGATCAGGAAAATCCACCGGATCCATCAGGATCTGTTTTTCGGCGTTGAGCACAACCACGCCGCCATCGTAATTATCGATGAACTGCGGTTTGACATCCTTGCCGGAAAAATCCGGGCTGGTGTCCATATGCGCAAGGAATCCAACCACCGGGGCCGACCGATCGATATTGGCGGGGAGGGAAGCGGTCACATAGCCATATTCATCCAGCGCGGCATCTTCCAGCCCCATGTCCTTAAGTTCCTGCAGGAGAATTTTAGCCAGATTGAGTTGTTTTTCCGTGCTGGGAAAGGTGTCGGATTTTCGTGCGGATTGGGTGTCGATTTTGATATAGCGGATGAAACGATCGATTACGGGGTGCATAGTTTCCTCTTGAAGTGAGATTGAAGTGGTTTTATAGTGGGCGGTGCTGCGGCCTTTCAGGCGACTGCCTGGACAAGTTGGGCGCCAAGGCCTCTGCAGGCGGCCAGGGTCGCTTCGTCCGGTTCCCCGTCACATTCAACGATGCTGCCAACCTGGGTCCCAAGCCTGCTGAAAAGCATTTCCAACGGCTGCCTGGCTCGGCCGACCTGATCATAACTGTGGAACAGAGCATAAGATTTGTGCGTGAGACCTTCCGGATTTCTGGATTTGGCCAGAAACCAATCATCGAGAAATGTCTTCAGGGTGCCGGCGATATAACTGAAGTAATCCGGTGAACCGATCGCAATCGCATCATACTGCCGGTATTCTTCGATGTTGAAACGGTTTTGATTGGTGTTGTGAAGGGTTGCTTTTGCCCCTGCCTCCTGGATGCCATCCTTAAAGGCCTCCGCCATCATATGGATATTTCCGAATTGTTGCGAATGATAAAGTACCAGTATGCTTTTCATTATTATTTAGCCTTTCTCAATAAGTTATTGTAACATTTCAGATATTCAAGTTCCAGTCAGTCCACCTTCCAGCTATGATTGGATTCTCAGTTGGCGTATAATTTCTAGCGGAGCAAGCACCTTATCCGTAACAGAGGAGTATGGCAGTGGGTAAAACATTTCGGTACGGCCATAAAATTGTTCTGGGAGCTTTATTGCTTCTGGGTTTTTTGCTGGTTGGCTGTCGGCAAGCGACGCCCTTATCAACCGCGATTGTTGAAACGGAATCCGCCATCCGGACGGAAGAGGTTGTGATTGCTGGAACTGAAGCTGCCTCAGGCGAATCAAGCGGCGACGAGAATCCCCTGCCCGCGGATCCCATTGCCATGAATTTCACGACGCGGGACGGAGTGGAACTCGAGGGAACCTTTTATCCGGCGGCGGTCAACAATGCCCCGGTGATCGTCCTGATGCACTGGGCGCTGGGTGACCAAAGCGACTGGCGAGCCATCGCGGCCTGGTTGCAGAATCGCGGTCTTGCGGTGGAGCCGGGCGGGGCGGATGAACCCTGGCTGGATCCAAGCTGGTTCCCCGTCTTTGCGGATGAATACACCTTCAATGTGTTCACCTTTACCTTCCGGGGCTGCGATGGCGGCTGCAAAACCTTTGACCGAGAGGGCTGGCGGCTTGACGTGGAAGCGGCGATGACGGAGGTGGTTCGTATGGAAAGCATCAACCGCTCCGAAGTGCTGACCATTGGTGCGAGCATTGGCGCGGATGGGGTTGCCTATGGGTGCCATAATTACAATAACCAGTTGGGAGGCTGCCAGGGCGCTTTCTCGCTTTCTCCGGGGGGCTATCTTGAAATCCCCTATGCCCAGGAAGTCGCCAACCTGGAAGCGGAATTGATTGGGCGGCCGGCCTGGGCCCTCTATGCCGAAAGTGATACCGAATCGGCAGCCGCCAGCCGGGAAGCCATCGGATCGCTTTACCGGGCGGTGGAATATTCCGGCAGTCTGCATGGTATGCAGTTGATCAACCCTGATCAGGATCCAAACCCTTTGGATCTGATTCTGGAATTCATTCATGACTATCTGGAATGTGATATTTGTTCATTATAAATTTGGAGGATGACCTTGTCTGCTGCGCCTGAACGAAAATTTACGCTGCCTAAATATGTTTCCTGGGCGATCACGATCGTGATCATCGGGGTGGCCTTCTTTGGCATCAATTATCTGGGATGGATTAAGGGGGGTGAAGACGATTTAGCTTCCATCCCGAAGAAAATGTCCCCGGAGATGACCTATGAAGTCGTCCAGTCCTTCCCCCATGATCCCCAGGCTTTCACCCAGGGGCTGATCTATGAGGAAGGTACTTTTTACGAGAGTACCGGGCTTTACGGCCAATCATCGCTCCGGCATGTTGATGTCGAAACAGGTGAGGTGCTGTCGCAGGTGGACCTGTCGGAGATTTATTTTGCGGAAGGCCTCACCGAATGGGAGGACAACCTCATTCAGCTTACCTGGCGTGAAAACCAGGGCTTTGTCTATGAAAAGGAAAATTTCACCCAAACCGGCGCTTTTGAATACCTGACGGAAGGCTGGGGGCTGACCCACGACGGCGATCACCTGATCATGAGCGATGGCACGTCCACCCTGACCTTCCTCGACCCGGAGACCTATGAGATCGTCAGGACGGTGACCGTCACCGATCAGGGACAGGAAATCACGAATATCAACGAGCTGGAATATGTCTGGGGTGAGATCTTTGCGAATATCTGGCAGACGGACAGCATCATCCGAATTGACCCGGAGACCGGCGAGGTGCTGGGGTGGATTGACCTGAGCGGGTTGCTGCCGGAAGAAGAACGGACCGCGGAGACTGACGTCCTGAACGGGATTGCCTTTGACCCACATGGCAACCGGCTTTTCGTTACGGGAAAGAGGTGGCCAAATGTGTATGAAATCCGTTTGGTGGCCGTGGGTGAGGAATAGAGCGTAAGCATTCCCCCATCATCGAACTAAATTGATTTCTGAAGGGTTGCCCTCATCGGCAGCCCTTTTTTGTAGTCCCCTCATCCGGCACTTCGCGCCACCTTCCCCGCCAGGGGGAAGGCTTAAAAAACCTGTATAGGTTCGTAGGTCACGCTTCCA
>CAYUSC010000002.1:25192-39143 GCA_964447265.1 uncultured Candidatus Brevefilum sp. | reverse complement strand
GTTAAATTTCAGGCTTATTTTGTTTTGGATTTTCCATCAATCACTGCATCACCGGCATTTACCTTTACGGCGATGCGCTTGGGCTTGATTTCTTCCTTCTTGGGCAGGTGCAGTTCGAGCACGCCGTTCTTGGTTTCGGCGGCGATATGTTCCACATCCACCGAACCGGGCATTGAGATTGACCGGGAGAAGCTGCCGAAGTGGCGCTCACGAATGTGGTAGCGGCCTTTTTCCTCGGTTTTCTCGCGCTCATCACTCACCTCACCTTTGATGGTCAGGATGTTGTTGGTGTAGGTGATGTCGATCTTGTCCGGATCCAGCCCGGCGATATCCGCTTTGACGACGAATTCATTATCATTTTCAATCACGTCCAGCGGCACGCGCAGGTTGAAGCGGTCGTTGAAAGCCAGCTCGCTGTCGTCATAGAACCGGTCGAGCATGCGGTCCATCGCGCGGTTCCAGGAAAGCATTTCACTAACAGGGTCACGTCGAATTAAGTTCGTCATCTTTATCCTCCATGAATAATTATTTTCTAACTTAAATTAAAGGATAAGACGCGAATATCTGAGCAACGTCAAAGGAATGTTAGCGAAATATAAAAAAATGGGGAGTTTTAGAGCTTTTCGATCACCCAGTAATGGGACAGCCCCAGGCGCTGGAGAGGGGTTTTCTCCAGCCATTGCAGGACCGCTCGCAGGGCCTTGCCCAGCCTGGGCCGCCGGGCGATGATGTTGTCATAGGCGCCAAAGACCGTGGCTTTGGTGACGAACTTGACGGGCAAGCCCTTGAAGAGGGTTGCCAGGTCATGCCGGGTGTAGATTTCCACATGCGGGGCGAGTTTATCCCGCCAGGGTCGCGGCAGGTAGTTGATCAGGGGGGTATTGCCAAAATGATACTTGCCCCGCCAGTAATGACCATGGGTTTCGAAGGGGTAACCGCGGTTGGGGCAGAACAGCACCAGCCGCCCGCCGGGCTTCAGCACCCGTACGGCCTCATTGATCGCAAGCTGGTCATCCTGGACATGTTCAAGGACTTCATGGCTGAGGATCAGGTCAAAGGTGTCCGTTGAGAAGGGCAGGTGTTCGCCAACGCCGTTGACCACCGTCGGTTCAAGGGTTTGGGCTTCCTGCAGCCGTTCGAATTCGATATCCAGCCCCACGGCAGGCGTAAAATGCGGGCTGAGGTGATGGAGATACATGCCAACGCCGCAGCCATCCACCAGCAGTTTGCCGCCGATCCGCTCACCGGCAGCTTCCAGTACCATCTCCAGGCGGCGGCGCTGACCATCCCGCCAGACCCATGAAGGTTCGCCTCGCAGGGCGGCCTTGTCCAGATTACGCGGTTCGGGCATGCTCATTCCTCTTCCTGCTTGTGGGGTTCGCTTACATGGGGCATCCAGACCAGGACAGTTGTGCCTTCGCCGGGTTCGCTGGTGAGTTCCAGATCCCCGCCGACATTCCGGGCGCGGGTGTGCATATTGGAAATGCCGTGGCCCAGCGTGAGCTGGACTTTTTGGGTGTCAAAACCTTTGCCGTCATCGTGAATTTCCATCAGGACCCGGTCGGAAGTGGTCCAGACGGTCACGTCAACTTTTTTCGCCTGGGCGTGTTTGGCAATATTCGCCAGCCCTTCCTGGCAGATATGGAACAGGGCGATGGCGTGCGGATCGGGCAGATCATCGAGGCCATCGGTGGGGCCGGAGAGTTTGGCTTCCACCAGAGAATTGGCCCGGAACTCATTGATCAGCCGTTGGAGGCCGTCCATCAGGTCTTCCTCGTAAAGCTGGCGGGGGCGCAGGTCCATGATGAAGGCGCGCAGGTCCCGGATTGTGCTGTTGAGGTCCTCAATGGATTGGTCGATCCGTTTACGGGTTTGATCGGGTTCCTCAACAAGCAGCAGGAGGGCATGTTCGAGCGTCAGCCCGACAGCGTAGATCGACTGGATCACGCCGTCATGCAGATCCATGCCGATCCGCTCTCGTTCTTCCAGAACCGCCAGCCGGCGTCCCTGGATGTTCAAACGGACGTTTTCAAAGGTTGTGCCGACCCAGGATGCGATGGAGGAGAGGAGCTGCTGGTCCATCGGATCGAGTTGTTCATCCTGGTTGGAGGCGATGCACAGCACGCCCAAAACCTCACTGCGGCTGGTGAGTGGGAAGCAGGAGATCTGGCGGATACCGGCTTCAAAAGCTTCATCGCCCAGCAGGAAGGGGTCCCCGCTAAACGGCAGGGTAACCAGGGCGGTTTGCCCGTCCCAGGCGGTTTTACCGACCAAGCTTTCGTTCAGTTTGAAGCGGTCTTTTTCCCAAAGGGCCTGAACTGCGCCGCCCTGATGGAGCACTTTATGCAGGGTGCTCATATTTTCATCGGCGAGATAGATTTCCCCAACTTCAAGCTTGAAGTAATTCATCACCCGTTCCAGGGCAATCTCAAGCAGTTCATCCAGTTCGGTGATTGAAGCCAGGGCGGAAGCCAGGTTATTCAGCAGGGCCAGGTCCTGGTTGCGGCGGGTGAGGGTGCGGTCGCGTTCACGCAGTTCGGAATAGGAGCGCGCATTGTAGATCGCCACGGCCGCGTAGGCTGCCAGGGTTTCGATCACGCGTTCATCATCGGCTGAGAACCCACCGGCATCGATCTTGTCTGTTAGGTAGATTTGTCCCAGTCGCTGCTTACCCAGACGAATCGGTACGCCCAGAAGCGAGGTCATCTCGGGGTGCCCCTCCGGGTATCCGGAGCGCCGGGGGTCCTGGCTGATGTCATCCACGCGCACCGGGCCTTCCGCCGCGGCGATCACGCCGATCAGCCCCCGGCCAATAGGTGGGTGCGCCATTCGGGCGACATCTTCTTCCGGCATGCCTACTGTGATGAAGTTCGAGATGCCCCCGTCTTTATCCCGGACGCCAATGGCCGCGTAGGTCGCCCCGGCCTGGTCACAGGCGATCCGCGCGATCCGTTCCAGGAGCGAATCGAGCGAGATGTCCTGAACCAGCTCCAGGCTGGCCAGATGCAGGGCTGCCAGGCGCTCTTCGAGTTGTTCACAGGGTTTCTTGGGTTCACCGTTCATTGCGGGCTAATTTTACCCTGCTTTGGGGTTGGTGGTGAATAGTGAATTATGAAACATAGAAGATGAATGAAAGATGGAAAATGGCATATAAGGTTAGATTTTGTAGGTCACGCTTCCAGCGTGACAGCCTTTTGATTTCCAAAACATCCTTTTCCCCCAATCTGATAGCTTTTGGGAGGTTCTCCCCGGTATATTAAATTCTCGCAGCAATGGCTTTACGCTTCATGCTGCCTCGGCCTGTTCTGACAGGTCCGTTTACGATTAAAATAGATAAAAAGGAGGTCCGCCAACATGGACTCCGGCAAGGCAAACAAACCAAAATTCTACAATCTCACCCGCCAGGAACGGCTTGCCCGGTTGCAACACGAAGCGGGCCTGTCTGATTCCGACATCGCCGCGCTCAGCGGCGCGGGTGGGTTAACTGTCGATCAGGCTGAGCACATGATCGAGAACGTGGTCGGCACTTATGCCCTTCCGGTGGGGATTGCCCGCCATTTTGTCATCAACGGGCGACCAGTCTCGATCCCGATGGTGGTGGAGGAACCCTCCATCGTGGCGGGGGCATCCTTTATGGCGAAACTGGCCCAACCCAGCGGTGGTTTCACCGCCACCACGACTGCCCCGGAAATGATCGGGCAGATCCAGATTCTGGACCTTGAAAACCCGGCTGCCGCGCGGGAGAAACTCCTGGCCGAGAAAGAGGCCCTGCTGGCGCAGGCCGCCGAGGTGGACCCGGTACTTAAACAATTAGGCGGCGGGCCGCGCGATCTGGAATTTCGTCTGATCGAGGATTCCCCGATTGGGGCTTTCCTCGTGGCGCATCTGATCTACGATGTCCGCGATGCAATGGGCGCCAACGCGGTCAATACCGCGGTGGAACTGCTCGCTCCCCGGATTGAAGCAGCCACCGGTGGGCGGGTGCTGCTGCGGATCCTTTCCAACCTGGCGGATCGCCGCCTGGCGCGCGCTGAAGTGACCATTCGGACCGATGACCTGGCCTTTGGCGATTTCTCGGGCGAAACAGTCCGGGATGGTATTATCGAAGCTTGGGCTTTTGCCGCGGCGGACCCCTACCGGGCGGCCACGCATAACAAGGGCATCATGAATGGTGTCGATGCGGTGGTCCTCGCGACCGGCAATGACTGGCGCGCCATCGAAGCCGGCGCGCATGCCTATGCAGCCCGAAATGGGCGTTACACCAGTCTTTCGACCTGGGGCAAGGACGAAAATGGTAACCTGAACGGCGTACTGGAAATGCCGCTGGCCGTTGGGATTGTGGGAGGGGCAACCCGCGTCCATCCCGGCGCACAGGCCGCCCTCAAATTAATGGGTGTGACCACTTCGGCGGATCTGGCCCAGGCGATTGTATCCGTAGGGCTGGCGCAGAACCTGGCGGCCCTGCGAGCTTTGGCGACCGAAGGCATCCAGCGCGGCCATATGGCGCTGCATGCCCGGCAGGTGGCGATTGCGGCCGGCGCGGAAGGCGACCAGGTGGAAAAGCTGGCGGAACGGCTTGTGGAAGAAAAAACTGTGAGGATCGACCGGGCCCGGGAGATCATGGCAGAATGGAGTTGAAGAGCAAATGACCGAAAATAACCATCAGGAAGGAATCGTCAACCGACCGGTGAGGCCGGTAGGGATTGTGGGCTATGGAGCTTATGTCCCCCGCTACCGGCTGCCCAATAAGGAGATTGCCAGGATCTGGAAGGGTGAAGAAGAACCCGGTCCGGTGATTGAGAAGGCCGTGGCAGGGCTGGACGAGGACGTAATCACCATGTCCATTGAAGCCGCCCGCAATGCCCTGGCCCGCTCCGGGATTGACGCCTCGCAACTGCGGGCTGTCTGGGTGGGCTCCGAGTCGCATCCCTACGCCGTCAAGCCGAGCGGCACCATCGTGGCGGAAGCGATTGGCGCTCCGGTGCATATTCAGGCTGGGGACTGGGAATTTGCCTGCAAAGCCGGGACGGAAGCCCTGGTGGCGGCAATGGCTCTTGTCGGGTCGCAGATGGGCGAATATGCCCTGGCGATTGGGATGGATACCGCTCAGGGAAAACCCGGCGACGCCCTGGAATATACCGCCGCATCCGGCGGCGCAGCGTTTATCGTTGGTCCGGCGGAAGGTTCGCTGGCGACAATCGATGCGCAATATTCCTATGTGACCGATACCCCCGATTTTTGGCGGCGAGCCCACCAGATCTATCCCGAACATGGCCAGCGGTTCACCGGTGAGCCGGCTTATTTCCAGCACGTATTTTCCGCTTCAAGCGACCTGATGAACGCCCTTGGAATGAAGGCATCCGATTTCAAATATGCCGTATTTCACCAACCGAATAAGAAATTCCCCCAGCGGGTGGCCAAACAACTTGGCTTCACACCGGAGCAGATCAATGTCGGCCTGCTTTCTCCGGTCATCGGCAACACCTATGCCGGGGCATCCATTATCGGTCTCACCGCCGTGCTGGATGTGGCGGAACCGGGGGATAAGATCCTGATCACCTCCTATGGCTCAGGTGCCGGGTCGGACTCCTTCGTGCTGACCGCCCAGGAAGCTTTGCCGGAACGACGACAGGCAGCCAGGAGCACTCAGGACTATATTGCCCGCCGGACGGAAATTGATTACGCCACCTATGTCCGCTTCCGCGGCAAGATCGCAATGAAGTGAGGTTGGGCATGGACACCAGGCAGGCGGATGTGGTAATTGCGGGAGTCGGGCAGATTCCCGTGGGCGAACATTGGGACGCCACCTTGCGGCAAATGGCGGCCGGGGCGATCCTGGCTGCGCTGCAGGACGCGGAGGGGTTGCGCCCGCAGGTTATGTATATCGGTAATATGCTGGCAGCAACGGCTTCCCGTCAGGCGAATTTGGGCGCTTTGCTGACCGATGATGTCGGATTGACGGGTGTGGAAGGCGTGACGGTGGAAGCGGCGGATGCTTCCGGCGGGGCGGCCTTGCGATCCGGTTACCTGGCGGTGCTTTCCGGGGCTGTGGATGTCGCCCTGGTGGTTGGCGTTGAGAAGTGGACCGACGTGATCGGTCCCGAATCCGAGGCTTATCTATCCCAGATGTTGGATGCCGATTTTGAAGCTGCTCAGGGGTTGACGCCGCTGAGTCTGGCCGGGCTGTTATTCCATCGCTACTTGCAGGAATATGACGCGGACCATAAAGCCTTTGCCGGTTTCCCGGAGGTGGCGCATGCCAACGGCGCAACAAACCCCAACGCCATGTATCAAAAAGCGATGGGCGAGGGCGCTTACCTGCGGGCTGCCGAAGCCGCTGAAATCCTGAACCTGTTTGATGTCGCGCCTTATGCCGATGGCGCCGCAGCCGTTATCCTGACCCGAAAATCCGCTTTGCCAAAGGGATGGAAGAAACCCCTGGTGCGGTTGATCGGATCCAGTTTGGTGACCGACACATTATCAATCCATGACCGCCACGCGCCTTTAGCCTGGGATGCTGCCCGGTTATCGGTGGAACGCGCCTGTCGGAATGCGGGCATTTTACCCAAAGACCTGGATTTCTTTGAATATCACGACGCAACCTCGCTGCATGCCGCCCTTTCATTGGAAGCGGCGGGTTTTGCCTCTCAGGGACAGGGCTGGATGCTGGCCAAGCCGGAAGTGATCGGCCTGGCGGGGCAAATCCCCGTGGCGACCTTTGGCGGACTTAAGGCTCGAGGAAACCCCCTGGGCGCAACCGGGGTCTATCAGGCGGTTGAAGCCACCCTGCAATTGCGGGGTGAAGCCGGGCCTAATCAGGTAAAAAATGCGCGAATCGGGATGATCCAGAGCGTGGGCGGGATGGCCGCCACAGTTTCGACGCACATCCTGACAAAATGATAAACTCATCCGGAATTTGGCTCTTTTTTAGGGTTATTTGAGAGCAATTGTGTGTATACTGTAGCTATCATACAAATACCCGAAAGGACCTTCAATGAAGAAAATTCCCCTTATTTTATTACTTATCGCCGCCCTGTTCAGCACCCTTGGCTGCGGCCTTTTTTCAGCCGTGACGAGCTTATTCACCGATGAAACGGAAGAAGTTGTCCAGCAACCCGTCAATGAAGTTGTGGTGACAGAAGAAGTTGCGGCGACGGAAGAAGTTATTGTGACAGAAGAACCAGTTCAGGAGATACCGGTTGGTGATTCGGTGGTCGTCCTTTTCCAGGATGACTTCTCCGACGTCACCAGTGGGTGGGACCGCAACAACTGGGATAACGGCTTCACGGATTACGTGGATGGCGCTTATCAGGTCCAGGTCAAGGCTGAAAATTACGATGTCTGGGCCAACCCAAGTCGTTATTTTGATGGCGATATCAGCATTGAAGTGGATGCCATCAAGGTGGATGGCGAACTGGATGATAATTTCGGCATCCTGGCTCGCTATTCCGGCACACCATCCTCACCGAGTTTCTATTTCTTCTACATCAGCAGTGATGGTTTTGCCGTCATCGGCAAGGTTTTGGAAGGTTCGTTAACTTACCTTTCCAGCGAGCAGATGGAATATACGGACGCGATCAATCAGGGTTACGCTGTCAACCATCTGCGGGCTGACCTCATTGGGAGTGAACTGTCATTCTATGTCAACGATATTCTGGTTGCCACTGCCTATGATTCATCCCTCTCGGCTGGCGATATTGGCCTGGATGGTGGAACGTACAGCATTCCCTCAACCACGTTCCTGTTCGATAATATCCTCGTGACAGAACCATAAAAATCAACGCAGAATCCGTTTGGTAAAATTAGCCGGTGAATCAGGAATGGTTCACCGGCTTTTGTTTTTAATTGTTCATAGTGTTTAGGAAATAAACAGCCGGATTGACCCGGTTGAGTATAATTATCAGAAGCTAGATCTCCATAGGATGCGGGAAGACTTCCCAATTGGGAGACCGCTTTAAAAATTACAGGTGAGAGTTTAACAATGACAGAGCAAAATCCATCAGGCCGTGAAATCCGCCTGACCACACTTTCAAGCTGTGCTGGCTGAGCGTCCAAGTTAAGCGCGGAAGCGCTGGCGCAGGTTCTGCAGCCAATCACAAATACCTATCGTGACAAAACCTTCCCTGACCTGTTGATCGGTCTGGATGATCCTGATGACGCGGCTGTCTGGCGGCTGGAAGGCGGGCGGATCCTCACCGTGACGACGGACTTCTTCACCCCGGTGGTAGATGATGCCTATGATTACGGTGCAATTGCCGCGGCGAACAGTCTCTCGGATGTCTACGCCATGGGCGCGACACCTTTTGCCGCGTTGACAGTGGCGGCTCTGCCGCCCGATTTGCCGCTGGAGCTATCCCGCGAGATCATCCGCGGTCTGGCCGAAAAGACGGCTGAATCCGGGGCGGTGATCGCCGGCGGGCACACCATTCAGGACAAGGAGCCTAAAATTGGCCTGGTGGCGCTCGGTTTTGGCGAGGAAGGCTCACTTCTGCGCAAGGATGGCCTGCGCGTGGGTGACCGGTTGGTGCTGACCAAGCCCCTTGGCTTTGGGGTGACCACCACTGCCCTCAAGCAGCAAAAAGCCCTACCGGAAGACGTTACTGAGGTGGTGGGATGGATGAAACGGCTCAACCGCGACGCGGCGAAGCTGGCAGTGGGCTTTGGTTTACAGGCAGCCACCGATATCACCGGCTTTGGCTTCCTTGGTCATTCCTGGGAAATGGCGCAGGGTGCGGGCCTGGGCTTGCGTGTCCATTTTGACCGGATGCCTCTCATTTCCTGCGCGAAGAAACACGCCAGTGAATGGCGTTTCCCCGGCGGCGCATCGGACAACCGGCTTTATTTTGGCGGCCATGTCCGGTTTGATGAGGCCATTCCGGAAGAATACCAGATGCTGCTGTTTGACCCCCAAACCAGCGGTGGCCTGTTGATCGGCGTCCCGGAGGAGAAAATTGATGGTTTTCTGCAACGGGCAGCGGAAATGGCGCAACCGGCCTGGGAAATCGGCGAAGTGGTCGAAGGGGACCGGATCACCGTCGTCGCCTGAGACCTTCGCGTAGCCTTGTTAACCTCGGATGTTTGATAAATTCGGGATTCTTGAGTAAAATTCAGCCGTTTAGAGGTGTTGCAGGTCGTCAATCAATCCGATAGGATGCGCATGTGAACCCTCAAGATAAAATTATGAAACCTAAGCGAAAATCCCCCCTTCAGGCAATCCTCTCCATATTGAGCTTTCTGGTGCTCAATCTAGCTATGCCTCAACCTGTGCAGGCTCAGGCCGGCACGGCCTGGGAAATGCTGGCCGGGATCAACAGCCTCAGGGCAGCCAATGGCCTGGCGGCGTTGGAAGAGAATTACTACCTCAATCTCTCTGCGCAGAACCATGCGGATTGGATTGCGGAGACGGGTATTGGCAGCCATTATGAAGATGATGGCAGCACAGCCACCGACCGTGCCCATGCCGTTGGCTATTCCGGCGCGATTGTGACTGAAAACTGGGCGCGCGGCCCAGGATTGACAGTCTCCAATTGCATTTACGTCAGTTGGGACGATCCGGACCATATGGACAACATGCTGGATCCAAATCGAAAGGAATTCGGCGCTGGGGTTGCCCTCGATTCGAGCGGCTTCACGGTATACGTGGTCAATTTCAGCAATTACGATACCAACGATTCTCAGCCCAGCGACACCACCCAAACAACCGGTGAGGTTGATACCGGACCGACCGCGACATCCGGCCCGGTGATCTACGCGCTGGTCACGTCAACGCCCGCGCCCGATGGCACCATCATTCACATTGTGCAATATGGGCAGACGCTTTGGGGAATTTCGGAAGCCTATGGTGTCGCTCTGGCGGATATTCTGGCGCTGAATGGACTGACCGAAGATTCGGCGATCTATCCGAATGAGGAGCTGATCATCGTTCAGGGCACCGGAGAGACCCCCACGCCCACGCCAACCGAAATCCTTATAGAGCCAACCATGACGCCAACCCCCACACAGAGAGTGACCGCGACGGAAGCGGTTACCCCCACGCCCACGCCGGAACCGCGCAGTAACTTCCTGACCAATATCTTCAGCGGAGATACCCTTTGGGCAGGGATTGGTCTGGTCGTCGTGAGCCTGTTTGGGATCGGGCTGCTGTTGTTCACATCGTCACGTTTGAGATAGACTGACATTCATTAAAAAATGAGCCGCCTGGCAAAGGCGGCTTTTTTGTTTTCTGAGACTGGGTTGTTATTCAGATCAGATGAGCGCCCTGAGAGGCATGGCAGTGGTAGAGTCTGGCTTGTTTTCCCATGCGTTCGTTGTAGAGAGATTCCACGTTACGAATGAAGGCTTCGGCCTGGTCATCCTGAACGAGATTCACCGTGCAACCGCCAAAACCTGCACCGGTCAGCCGCGCGCCATAGCATCCAGGCTGCGCCAGGGCAATCTCCACCAGCGCATTCAACTCCGGTGTGCTGACCTCATAAAGATCCCGCAGGCTTTCATGCCCCTGGACCATCAGCTTGCCAAAGCCGGTGATATCTCCCGCTTTTAATAACCGGACGGATTTCTCCACCCGGGCAATTTCTTCAACCACATGTTGGCCGCGCATTCGGATTTTTTCGGGCAGGGTTTGAGCGTATCGTTTGTATTGATCGGGCGAGACATCCCGCAGGGAAGTGATTCCCGGCAAGGCGTTTTGGAGCGCTTTCACAGCCTGCTGGCAGGCATTGCGCCGGTCATTATAGGCCGAACCGGCCAACTCCCGCGGTTCCTGTGAATCGGCCACAATGATGGCGACATCCGGGGGCAAGGGGACGGCTTCCCATTCCAGAGTGGCGGTATCCAGATAAAGGGCGTGATCCTTCTGCCCAAACATGACGGCGAATTGGTCCATGATGCCAGATTTCACGCCTACGTAGTCGTTTTCTGCAATTTGAGTCAGTTTCACCAGGGTCATCAGGTCGACATGCCAATTCCCCAGAGTCTTGAACGCCTGAGCGAAAGCCACTTCCACCGCCGCCGAGGAACTCAGCCCGGAACCGATTGGAATATTTGAGGTATAGGTGGCCTCCATACCGCTCAACGCGAGACCGGCTTGGCGGCAGGCCCAGGCAACCCCGGCGGGATAGAGGGCGAAGTGGGGAAGAGGTTCCCCTTCCAGGTCAACCTTCTTATCCAGCTCCGCCAGGGAGAAACGAGCGGTTTTCCCCAGATCGAGGGCGTGTAGGATGATTTGGTCTGATTCCAGCGGAGAAAAATTCAGGGTAAGCGTCAGGTCAATCGCCACTGGCAAAACGGGGCCATCGTTATAATCCACATGCTCACCCAGCAGGTTGACGCGCCCCGGTGAGAGGATGGTCAGTGGATGGGGATTCGGGCCGGATGATGGCATTTCGTTTTCTCTCAATCGGCCGGATCGGACGGCATCTCGAAGGATTCCGCCAGGGCGGCTTTGCGGGCATGGCTGTAACGTTTGATCTGGACCTCCCTTTTCAGGGCAGTGCTGTGATCTTCAACTTCCTCAAAATAAACCAGTTCCACCGGGCCGTTCATCCGGGTATAACGGGCGCCTCGGCCGGCATTATGTTCTTTGACCCGCCGTTTAGGGTCGGTCGTCCAACCGGTGTAAAAGGTGTCGTTTGCACAATGGACGATGTAGCAATAATAAGCCATCTGTTTTTCCCTAGAGGCCGATCAGGAAGCGGGTCATCCCAATCAAGGGCTGATTGAGGATGATGTTCATTATGTCAATCCCAATCATCGGCAGGACGAACACGATGAAGAGGAGGATATACGCGCTGTAGGGACTGATCCGTTCCATTGCTTCAGCCCAGTGTTCGGGCAAAAAATAGGCGATCACCTTTTCGCCATCCAGCGGGGCCAGGGGAATCAGGTTGAACAGGAACAGGGCCAGATTGATGAACACGAATTCCAAGACGAATTCGCCCAACGAGGGGAAAATGAGGCCGGTGCCTTTGGTGAGGGCGATCCAGCCGAAACGGAGGGGGATGGCGGCCAGGGCGGCAAGCAGGAAGTTCGAGGCCGGCCCTGCCAGCGAAACCAGCATCACCCCCGCTTTGCTCCTTTGTCTGATGGCATAGGGGTTGATCGGGACGGGCTTGGCCCAGCCGAAACCGGCCATCAGCAGCATCAAAGTACCAAAGATATCGAGGTGCTTCAATGGGTTGAGGGTCAGGCGTCCGGCTGCTTTCGGAGTGGGATCGCCAAAGAGGGTTGCGATTGCGGCATGTGAAAATTCATGCACGGTGAACGCTATGAAGAGGGTGATGATTCTGGAGATCAGGATGGGTGGTTCAAGATTAAAAACCATGGGAGGCAACTTTTTTTGGATGGTGGGTTCAACTCGCGTCGATTATAACATGGGAGAGAATCCCGGAAAATTTTTAACAGAACCTTTAGGAGAATTACGGTATTATAGGTATAATTAATCCCTGATATCACAGCCTCGTTATTGTAAATTATTCCTAATAAACCCGGATCAGGGTTGAAAGACTGTGAGGTGTTTTAATGACCGGTAAAGAGCAACGTTCCACTCTGTTTGATAAAGATGAAATCACGCCCAAATCAGCCTATGATTCGCGCCGTCAATTCCTGAAAAAGATGGGGATTGTGGGTCTGGGCGCCGCGTTGGCGGGTTGCGCTCCGGCAACCACTTCCACACCTGGCGCAACCTCGGTCGAACCGACCAGCGTGGCCACGCTTAATGGATTGACCGATGATCTGGGCTCCCCCTTGACGGATTACAGCGCCGTGACGGGCTATTGCAACTTCTATGAATTCACCACCAGCAAAGAAGGTGTGGATGAGCTGGCGCAGGATTTCGTACCCGATCCCTGGTCTGTGGAAGTGACCGGTCTGGTGAATAAACCGCAGACTTTTTCCCTCGCTGATCTCCTGGAGAAATTTGACCAGCAGGAGCGGATCTACCGGATGCGCTGCGTGGAAGGTTGGTCAATGGTGATCCCGTGGAACGGTTTCCCGCTGCGCCAGTTGTTGGAGGAGGTCGAGCCGACCGCCGAGGCGCGCTATGTGGCTTTCCAGACGGCTGTGCTGCCGGAGGTGATGGATGGGGTGAACTCCGCTCGCTTCCCCTTCCCCTATCAAGAGGGGTTGCGGCTGGATGAAGCGCTGAATGACCTCACCCTGCTGGCGACCGGATTGTATAATGAATCCCTGCCGCCCCAAAACGGCGCGCCGATCCGTCTGGTCGTGCCCTGGAAATATGGCTTTAAGAGTATCAAATCCATTGTGAAGATCGCGCTTGTTTCCGACCAGCCGGAGACGATGTGGAACACCATCGCGCCGCAGGAATATGGCTTTTATGCCAATGTGAACCCCGCAGTCGATCATCCCCGCTGGTCTCAAGCGACGGAGATCAGGATCGGCGAGAATAAGCGGCGGGACACCCTTTACATGAATGGCTACGCCGATGAGGTGGATTATCTCTACTCAGGGATGGACCTTGCGGTATATTATTAGAAGTAAACCACGAGGCATCAAGGACACAGACGCATGAACCAGCAGCTCGAAGACCGTAAACAGGAATCCCAACGCTTTCAATTGAAAGTGTTGGCCAATATCACCGGCGTTTTGCCTTTGATTTTATTGGTTGGTTCCTATGTCCGGGGAGAATTGGGTTTTAACCCGGTGGAGGCTGCCCTCCAAAAGACCGGTCAGATCGCCGTCGTCTTTCTTGTGCTGACTTTGGCGGTCTCCCCGTTGCGCAGGCTGCTCCATATTCCCATCATCCGTCACTTGCGGAAACCCCTCGGTTTGTATGCCGCCTTATATGCGGTCTTACATTTTCTGGTTTTCATCTGGTGGGATTACGGGCTGGATTTTGGGCTGATCTGGGCTGAGATTTCCGCCAAACCCTTTATCATTATTGGCCTCATCGCTTTGGTGATCCTGCTGGTGCTTTCGGCGACCTCTTTTCGCA
>CAYUSC010000002.1:18320-25092 GCA_964447265.1 uncultured Candidatus Brevefilum sp. | reverse complement strand
TGAGTAATGTTATAATGTCCCCTATGGTTGCTTCTCAACAAAATAGACAATCTCCCCAGCATCGAATTCTGGATTCGCTCAAAAGCTTTTGGCAATGGCCATATATTTACGATGTCCTGTTGGCTGCTTCAGCTTCTCTGTTTGTTTTTGTCCGATTTCTGGACTTTTTCATCACACCAACGATTAACAAAGTTATCATTTTTATCTGCCTTTTTGTTTTTTTCTTCTGTGTTTCACTCTTTTATTTCACGCCAATCTTAAAAGGCCTGAAAACAAGACCAAAAGTCCTTTTGGCGGTGCTTCTGATCAGTTTGGTTGTCACCGGGACTCTGTTTGTTCTGCTTCCTGACCAAAAAATCACGATTCGAACAGTCCACACTCTGAAAGTTACCGTCCCATTGGATTCCGGCCCTGTGACCCTGGCAGACCTAACCGGACCATTGAACGGGGAAATCCCCTGGTCCGATGTTTCGCATAATGGGATCGTGAACAATGAACTGGTGAAGCTTCCCCCAGGCGGCGAACTGGTTTATGCGCGCCAGATGACAGGCGGGATTACCTTCACGCTTTCAGCCCAGGATGAAGAGGCTGAAGCGATTGTGGAGTGGGATGGCGTTCAATCGGTCATCTCTCTTGACAGGGGTGAAACTGCGGTTCAGGTGACGGATCCCACGTCCGTGGGCGTTCCGTCTGGGCTGAACCGATATCTGTTATTGATTATCAAGTTCAATGAATGGTTTGGCCTCTTTATGACGCTAAATGGATTAATTGGAGCGGCATTTTTACTATTGGGGAAGAATAAGTTTCAGTACCGGATTTATCTTGAGGATACCCAGCGATATTTATTGACTTATCTCTGCCTGAACCTTACATTGATACTTATTGCAATTGGATTAAGGATTTACAGCCCCGATTCAGACGCAATCACTCTATTCATCCTTTTGCCCGGCTTACTTTTTCTCATCCTGAAGGCGATCTATCGGGTTGTGCCTTCGCTGCCGATGGTCCTGATCGGTCTGACATTGATTGTCAATATCTTTGCCCATTGGGTTTGGTATGACACATACATCGTAAAACTGGGAAAAATGACCGACCAGACATTTTCTGAATTGGTCCACTTCGTGAATCCAAGCGATCCGACGGTGATGTCCCTGGGCTTTTACAAACAGCTGCGTGACAGTGAGCTGGTTTTGGCGGAAGGTTCCTTCTTGGCGGATGAGGACAATATCGCCCGGTTATACCAGATCAACTACCATGAAAATATTTTCGTAATGGATTATCCGGGTGAGCTTTCCACTGAGGATTATGATCGATTGCTAAAGTTGGACGATTGGTCCACCTGGGAGAGGCGCAAGGATGGCGTGTTCTATTTTTATGATGCGGACAGCGCTGTGACTTCACCCATTGTTGTATTCACGTATCTGTCGGATATTTTCTTAATTCCTGAAAATCACCTTGATAAACTGGGCTTGTTCAATGATTTTATTTTTGATTGAAATATTCCTTCTGGGATGCGCCATAGCAGTCCATTTCAGAGAAAAGATAGCGGACTCTTTTCTTTCATTTTTAGCGATCCTTTTGGGTCTGTTTGGATATTTCATAACCGTCGTTATATTGGCTTTGCTTCGGATCGGCTTGTCCGTTCAAATTGTTTCCATTTTGATGGGCGTGGAAATCGCCGTGCTGCTGATATCAAAATGGACTATTTCACGAAAGACATTTTTTCAGTTTAAAAAGAGCAATCTCTGGTATCCGGCAAGTGGTTTGTTCTTTATTTTAGGGAGCATGCTCTTCTTCCGATTGGGCTATGTTTATGCTTCACCCGATTCACTTTATTTAATTATCATGAGCAGGAACATTCTCCAAACGGGGCTTACTGAATGGTATTTTTCATCTCCCATCCAATGGGGTGTATTTGTCCCGATTATCCAGATCATCGGTCAGTTCTTTGGTTATGAATACACCTGGTTCATCCAGCCCATCATCAGTTTTACATTTCTGATAATTTTTGGCCTCGCGGTATTCAAGGCCAGCCGAGACCTGACAACGAACCGAATCCTGCCATATGCCTTTGCGTTCCTTGGCATAGGCTTGATCATCTCGTCCAATTTGCCCTGGCTAATGCAATTTTATATTCACACCAACCTCGATACCGGCATGAGCTTTTTCCTGGTTGTTGCATCGCTTTATTTTGCCATCCGAGAAAAGAATGATGCCTGGCTGGGAATAACGGGGATCTTCATTATCCTTTTAGGGTTGACCCGGCCGGAAAACCTGATCCTGGCGGCTTTGGTGATTGTCCTGACCCTGGGAACACGTCAGATTTCCCAGCGGAAGCTGTTATGGACATTTTTGCCCTATCTGGTTTTCCAGATCACCTGGAATTTGGTGATGATCCGGATCAATCCGGTCGCCTTCTCAAATATTATGAGCATTTCACAATTGCGCCTGGCCACGATTGGCCTGGCTGCTCTGGCGGTGTTTCTCATCATTGCGGGGAATCGCTGGGTTCGGGATAAAATCCTGCCCCTGATCAATCCATTGACTGTGGTTGGGATTGGCATTCTCCTGGTTGGCGTGTTCGTCCTCGATCCGGAAAAGACTTTTTTGGATACCTGGGATAACGTCCAGACTATGTTCGTGACCGGCAAATGGTATGCCACATTTTGGGGTGTGGTCCCTCTGTTGTTACTTGTCAGGGTCAGGAACCAGGGCATCAAGGATAAACTGGTTCCTTTCTTCAATATCCTGATCCTGGCTTTTTTCAGCATGGTTGTGATCCTGGGTTATTTCAAGGGCAGCTATCGCAGCTATTGGTATGACAGCGCTAACAGGATGTATTTCCATATTCTGCCGATCATGATCTTTTATCTGGGTGTTAAGATCAGTTCGAATAGTTCAGTAAACACGGCAACAGATAGGTTAGAATAAGGGACGGTTTTTACAATTAGAGACCAAGCGACACTTTTTATCCTTTGGGAATGCGAAAGCAACGCTCAGCGAAAAATTGATTAAAAGTGGGAGGATTATGGCAACGAGAATTTCACGCATCAAGCGTATTGATAAAGCAGCCATCGAAGAGCTGATTACCACAACCAATCAGGCCGGCGAAATTTCAGAAGCTGACCAGGCAGAGATGGCTATCCCCAGCTATCTGAATAAAAATCCGTTGATCCGGGCGATCTTCTGGCGACGGTATGACCGCATGTTTAGAATGTTCCGGCTTAAACCGGAGATGGTGGCATGTGAATTTGGTTGCGGAATCGGCGCATTCCTGCCAACCCTGACGGAGCATTCCGCTAAGGTTTACGCCGTTGATCTTTTCCCGCAATACGCCAAAGCCCTGGCGGAAAAGCTGAACCTGCAAATTGAATTTTCAACCAGCCTGGATACGATCCCGGATGAGTCGCTGGACGTGCTTTATGCGGCGGAGGTGCTGGAACATCTGGATGACCTGCCCGCGGGGATCCGGCTGATCGGCCGCAAGCTGAAACCGGATGGCCGGCTGATCATGTCCGGGCCAACTGAGAGTGCATTATATAAAATCGGCAGGTTCTTAGTGGGTTACAATAAGTATCATGATTATCATCGTAACAATGTCTATGATATCAAGCAGGAAATTCTAAATAATGGTTTTTCTCTTGAGCGGACAATTCATTATCCCAACCGATTAGTACTGCTGAACTTGATCTGTTCGTTTCAGGTGAAAAAATAGGCTATTGAGGTCCCGGTATGAAATATTCAGTTGTCCTACCTGTCTATAACGAGGAAAAGGTAATCGCCTCAACAATCCACAGTATCATCTCGCTTTTTAACCAGGAGGTGATGGATTGGGAAATTGTGGCAGTGGATGATGGCTCGAAGGATTCGAGTTTTGATGTCCTGAAGTCATTGGAGGAAGAATACCGCGGCGCGCTCAAGGTGGTTCGCCATCCTTATAACAAAGGCAATGGGGCAACCATCAAAACCGGCATCAAGACTGCCACTGGTGATGTCATCATTTGTATGGACAGCGATGGTCAGCATGACCCGCAGGACATCCTCAGGATGCTGCCTTTTCTGGACGAATATGACCTGATCGTCGGCGCCCGGCCTTTCAAGAGTGACGGCACCTGGTATCGAAATTTGGCTAATAAATTCTATAATGGCCTTGCTTCCCATCTGACCGATTTTAAAATTGAGGACCTGACCTCGGGGTTCCGGATTTTCAAAGCCGATGTCGTCAAGAAGTTCTATCATCTCTTCCCTCAGCGCTTTTCTTATCCAACGACCAGCACACTTGCCATTTTGAAGGGTGGGTATAACATCAAATATGTGCCGATCAATATCCAGCCGCGCAAAGCCGGCTCCAGCAAGATCCACCTCTTTCGGGATGGCTTTCGGTTCACGACAATTATCTTCAAGATCATTCTGCTCTTTGAACCCATGCGGGTTTTTATGCCGGTGACGATTGTATCGTTCCTGCTGGGATTGACCAGCATGATCGTTGCCATGGTCCAGAATGCGAGACTGTATATCCCGAATTCCAGCGTGATCCTCTTTGTGCTGAGCATCATCGCTTTCCTGATGGGCGTTCTGGCGGAACACACCACGGCCATCCAGATGGCGATTATTGAGCGGGATTAGTTTTTGCGCTTAGTGTAAAATGGGGGAGTGACATCCAATCGTTAATTCTTTCAAAAGGAGGCGCCATGGCCCCTAAGAAAATCCGCGCGGGGATCATAGGTTGCGGCGGAATCAGTCATTTCCATATCCATAACATTTTTAATAACGCCAAAACGGAAGTGGTTGGTCTCTGCGATCCCTATCAGCCATCCATAGATAAACTCGCGGAGGCATTTATCGCCTCCGGGTGTCCGGTGCCGCCATCCGAACCGGATATCCAGCAGTTCCTGAAATCCTTTGATATGGATGTGGTGTTGATAGCCACGCCGCATGCCCTGCACTATGAACACACCCTCGCCGCATTGGAAGCAGGCCTTGATGTGCTTTTGGAAAAGCCGATGGTTATGAACACCCGGGAGGCGCTGGACTTGATTGCAGCCCGGGACCGCACCGGCGCCACCTTGGTGGTTTCCTTCCAGGGCAGCCTGTCGCCGTTGATCCGCCTGGCCTCCGCCGCCATTAAAGACCGCCGCTATGGCGAGCTTTTATCCGTGAGCGCAACCGTCTGGCAGAATTGGGGGCCGAACACAGCCGGCACCTGGCGGCAAAACCCGGAGCATTCCGGTGGTGGATTCATCTTTGATACCGGCGCTCATATGCTCAATACCGTTGCCGATCTGGTCAATCAGGATTTCGTGGAAGTGGCCGCCTGGATGAATAACCACGGCCGCAATGTGGAAACCATGTCGGTGGCTATTGCCAAACTGGAATCTGGCGCCTATGTCAGCCTGCATGGCTGCGGTGAGACGATCCCGGTCTGTGATTCTTCGCTCAAGGTGTTTTGTGAGGAAGCAATCCTGACCACGGGCGCCTGGGGCCGGACTTTGACGATCCAGGATGCTGGCGAGCCGGAACCGAAAACCATTCCCTTCCCGCCGGCTTCAACGGTGTGGGATATTTTTCTCGATGTCCGCGCCGGGAAGATCGAAAATCCCAGTCCGCCGGAAGTGGGGCTGCGAATGATCCGGCTGTATGACGCAATCCGCCTTTCCGCCCAAAATGGCGGCCAGATTGTGAAAATTGAAAAATAGGAGAGCCGATGGAGAGCAAGCCAAAAATTACGGTTTGGAATGAGTTCCGCCACGAAAAAGCCGATCCCGCCGTTGCGGCTATCTATCCCGAAGGGATTCACGGGGCGATCGCCGGATTTCTGCGCGCCGAAGGTTTCCCGGTGCGGACGGCCACCCTGGATGAGCCAGAGCATGGCCTGACCCAGGAAGTGCTGGACGACACCGATGTGCTGACCTGGTGGGGGCACATGGCCCATGACGAGGTGCAGGACGCCATCGTGGACCGCATCCAGGAACGGGTGCTGAACGGCATGGGGCTGATCGTGCTCCATTCCGGCCACTTTTCGAAGGTCTTCAAGCGGATGATGGGGACTTCCTGCAATTTGCGCTGGCGCGAGGCCGGTGAGAAGGAAAGGATCTGGACGATTGCCAACGGGCATCCGATTGCCAGGGGTGTCGGCCTGCACTTTGAGCTACCCCATACGGAAATGTACGGTGAATTTTTTGACATCCCCGAACCTGATGCACTGGTCTTTGTGAGCTGGTTCGCGGGCGGTGATATCTTCCGCAGCGGCTGCTGCTGGCAGCGCGGTTTCGGTCGGGTATTTTATTTTGCGCCAGGCCATGAGACCTTCCCGATCTATTATGACAGGAACATCCAGACGGTGATTGCGAATGCCTGCCTTTGGGCGGCGGACCATAAGCAGCATACGGCCGAATTCGGCCATGTGCCGGAACCGTTGGAACCATTGGGACATTAAGACGTCCCCTGAGGAGCTTGCGACGCAATCCCCGAAAGGGACCGGCGGGGAAGCTATCTGCGGAGCAGACTGATGAGGGGGCATATAACAGACCCACCTCATCCGGCCCTCTGGGCCACCTTCCCCTCAAGGGGAAGGCTTAAAATCGTCATTTCCTGAGGAGCTTTATCGCATAGTTTCCTTGAAGAAAGGTTTTCAATCCTAAAAGATTGCATCATTTTGAGGATATTGTTTTAGGCTTCCCACTGGTGGGGAAGCTGTCTGCGGAGCAGACTGTTGAGGGGGCATATAACAGACCCACCTCATCCGGCCCTCTGGGCCACCTTCCCCTCAAGG
>CAYUSC010000002.1:2569-18220 GCA_964447265.1 uncultured Candidatus Brevefilum sp. | reverse complement strand
GGGGAAGCTATCTGCGGAGCAGACTGATGAGGGGGCATATAACAGACCCACCTCATCCGGCCCCCTGGGCCACCTTCCCCTCAAGGGGAAGGCTTTTAACATAAATGATTTTCACTTTTGGGCGTTATAGAGACTGATATTGAAAGTGTAAATAAAAAGAGGCGGTGATTTCCACCGCCTCTGATATTTTAATTCGGGAGACTATTCTTCACCAAAATCCAGGATTTGCTCCCGGATCTCACCCCATTTGAGTGCGTCTGCAATACCCTTCTCGATGGGCAGGTCGGCTTCCCAGTCCAGATATTTCTTGGCTTTGTCGGCATTGGCGTAAGCGCCGGCAACGTCGCCGGGACGGGGCGGCTGTTCTGCGATATTGATCTGGTGGCCATAGACCTTCTGGAAGGCATCGACCATTTCACGCACGGTGACGCCTTTGCCTGTGCCGAGGTTGATGGCCACATAGGGGGTTTCGGGGTCAGCAGCTTCTGCTATCACCTGATCAAAGTTCTCGACAGCTTTGACATGCGCCAGGGCCAGGTCCCAGACATGGATGTAATCCCGGACCCCCGTGCCATCCCGAGTGGGCCAGCCGGTGCCGGTAATATTGAAAACGGGTTCCTCTTCCATAGCGACGGAGACCAGTTTGCCAAGGATGTGGCTGGGTTCCTTGATGTGCATCCCGGAGCGCATCTGTGGGTCGGCGCCAATCGGATTGAAATAGCGCAGCGCGATGGCCTTGAGGCCGTAGGCATGGGCGAAGTCCTGCAGGATCATCTCCATCATGTATTTGGTGCGGGAATAGGGGCTGCTGGGTTTGAGCGGAGATTCCTCCGTCACCATGAAATCCGGGACAACGTCGTATATGGCGGCTGAGGAGCTGAAAACAACCCGGGGGTGACCCAGCTCGGAAAGCTGGTGGAAGAATCCCATTGATTTGACGACATTCTCGCGGTAGTAATCAAAAGGGCGGGAAACGGATTCGGGCACGACGATCAAGGCCGCGCAATGGATGGTGGCGGCGATATCCGGGTGATCGGAAAAGACCTGCCGGACGGCTTCCTGGTCGGCGATATCCGCCTGGTAGAAGATGTGATTCTTGGTGAATTCCTTGCGGCCCGTGACCAGCGAATCGAGGATGATGGGGGTATGGCCGTTGTCTTCAAGGGCGGAGCAAATGGTGCTGCCAATATAGCCGGCGCCACCGGTAATCAATACCTTCATTGAGCACACTCCTTTTGGAATGGATGTTGACTTTCCCATTCTAACATTGATGCCGGGATTGGGAAGGCTGCTGAAAGTTTCGCTTGATCAATCCGGGTTTTGGCAGGCAGAGATGAAGGCTGTAAAGAGGGCTTGCATGGGAGGATCATCCGGCAGGCATTCCGGGTGCCATTGCACGCCGACTGCGAATTTCTGATCTTTGACTGCCAACCCCTCAACCAGTCCATCGGGAGCGAAAGCAATTGCTTCCAGGCCTGCACCCACCCGGGCGACGCCCTGATGGTGCAGACTGTTCACCGGGACTTCATCCGCCTTGAAGATATCCTGCAAGATGCTGCCGCCGGTCAGGCTGACGGTGTGGGCGTGTTTATCCCGGGGATAGTCGGGATACCAGTCGTGCTTGAGGGCGCTTTCCACCTGATCGGTGATATCGGTATAGAGGTCGCCGCCAAAGGCCACATTGAGCACCTGAATCCCCCGGCAGATGGCCAGGAAGGGTTTATGGCTTTTGAGGGCGAGTTCCATCAAGGTGAATTCCAGCTTATCCCGCGTGGACGAAACGCCGGAGACCCTGGGATGGTCCTGACCGTTGAAGCGCTGGGTTTCGATATCCCCGCCACCGGTGAAAAGAACGCCATTGGCAAGCTGAAGGATCTTTTGCAGATCCGCTTGACCCGTTCCCAGGGGGATCAGAAGGGGAATGCCGCCCGCGCGGCGGATGGCTGTCATATAGGCCTGACCGACATTGAGAGCAGGGCTGCCCGTTTTATTTTTGATGTTTCCACCTGTTATTACAATGATCGGCCGGGATGGGTTGGGCATGGATCCTCCAGATAAATAAAACCTCATCAGGAATGATCAACCGGTAAATTGCGTTGATTGGAATCCTGATGAGGTCTTGGGCTGGTGGGGGTTTGATTCACCTACCAGTACGACTATCAGTTCGGGGTAACTCTAGAAGCGCTGTTTAAGCCGGGCGCTCTTGCCGGTGCGATCACGCAGGAAGTACAACCGGGCACGACGAACTTTGGTGTGCCGCTCGACAACCACTTTTTGAACACGGGGAGAGCGGGTCATGAATGTGCGCTCAACGCCGATACCATTGCTGGCAACTCGCCGCACGGTGAAGGATGCGTCGTTCTTGCCGCCACGAACGAACAAGACTGTGCCTTTGAAAACCTGAACGCGTTCACGGTCACCTTCTTTAATCAACAGGTGCACGGCGACAGAATCGCCAGGGAACAGTTCAGGAATGTTCTCGTTAACTGGCGCTTCAACTGATTTTAAGAGTTCCGCATGATTCATCTTACGATCCTTTACTTCCAATGATAAATTCCACGTCTTCCCAGACGCGAAGACCGATTATACCATGCGCGCAAGGAGTCAGCAAGTGCGAATCGGGGTCATTTTTGGGGTTTTTAGCGCATTCTTCAAGAAAAATATCGGAAATGGGGCGTGGAAAATGAAGCGAAACGGATATGAAATTAAAAATATATTAAATTGTTATGATAAAGACTTGATATTAAATTAGACTCAGACTAAAATAAACCCTACATTAGAAACACATTAATGTTTATTGGTGGGAATTCCAGGACACGCTCTGCCTCTGGGGTTAAAAGAAAAGAGAATATCAATTATTAATTTCATCAAGAAATGAGATTTTAATGCTTTTTGACGGAAGGATTGCGACACTGACAGCAAATAAAATCGAGTTTTATTGATTCGAACTGACCTGTTATGGGTCTTTTTTTATTCCTTTTTTGTAAGTTATTTATCGACGGTGGCTTAAATCTGATGAGCCTGACTGGAGGGTGGACGATGAATGATTTCGACAAGGGTTTTTGCATGAAAGGAGTGATCAGGGGAGCATAAGACAATTACGAAGCGTTTTTTCCAGATCAGCAACGTCACCCAAGGAACAAATCCCAAGCGCACAGCCCCGGCATCTTAGCCGATCCGGGGTGGGATAGTCACTAACGGGGGACATTTAAAAAGGATCTGTACTCGCAATTTTCCAGCTTTGATAATGGGTTATTTGCCCTGTCACCGCAGTGGCGAGTATTGGTTTGCCGTGATGGAAAAGAAAAACGAATTGAGCCTGATGGGATCAATGGTTGTGTCTTAGGCATGACCTTTATCTTGAATGGGGAGATCATCCATGAAGGCGCTTTCGATAGGGTGCGTAAAAATCAGACTAGTCATAAATGGAGGATAGTAAAAATGCATGACAAGAAAGTCTTAATCAAATCAATTGGCCTGATCGTGATGCTGGCAATGCTTTTGGCGGCTTCACCTCTGAGCCAGGTGGCCGCTGCTGCAGCGGACGTCACACCCGCTTTACAGGCTGGTGGCGATCGTTTGGTCGAAATGCAGCGGGATGATGGCGGCTGGGGATGGCCTTTGACCTATCCCGAAGGCACGCCTTCGGCGCTGAATACCATTGGCCCAATCGGCAAGGGTTTAGCCGAGGTGTTTGGCGTGACCGGTGATTCGGCGCACGAGGCAGCGCTGGCTGAAGTCGGCGCGCTTCTGCTGACCAAGGTCAATACCTTCTCACCCTCTGACGGTTACCTTGCTGCAGCTCTGGATGAGATCTTTGGCGGCTCCATCTATAAAGATCATGTGGTTGCCTATTTCTACAATGCCTTAGCTGCCGGCACCTACGATCGGAATGGCGCCGGTACCTTGTATGACACTGCCGGTTATGTCAACATGATCCGGACGGTCCGTTCAGGTAGCCAGGCCAATATGGCTGCCTGGGATATCGGAATGGGTCTGGTTGGGGCGGCATCCTGCGGCGCGGATACCGCGGCCTGGATTGCTGGCGTTAAGGCCGAAATTGACGAGCTGGATAGCGCTGCCTATTACGATGTGATGGGCCTGGCCGGGGCTGTCTATGGCCTGGCTTTTGTGGGCGAGGATTTTGACCCCACTGCAGGTTCGCTTGCGGATGCCGGCTCGCTGGCTGATCTGGCTGACATTTTGGCCAGCTATCAGATCAATATGGGCGGTTTTGCCTGGACCTCAGCTTATGTCATTCCTGATGATGGGAATGAGACGATTCAGGAAACGGCTTATGCCGTTTTGGCGCTTAACGAAGTCAACCGGGCGGCGTATCTCGATAACCTGGTCGGTGCGGCGGAATATATGATGAGCGTTCAGCTCGCCACCGGCGGATGGGAAAATTACGCCGGGGATGGAGAAAATAACGAGATCACCGGTGAGGCACTCTGGGCGATTGCGGAAGCTTATGACTTCCCGATGGAAGTTTGGGTTTGTGAAACCGGAGATTGCGGTCATCCTGATTTGGAATTCGATACGATCCAGGAAGCGATTGATAATGTCGCCGAAGGCGGTATCGTTCATATTGCCGCTGGCACCTATGTTGAAAATGTTGTTGTTGACAAACCGGTGAGCATCATTGGCGCTGGCACAAGCACAGTTGTGACCTCCCCGGCTTCGTTTGACAGTAAAGTCGGTATCTTCCAGATCACCGGCACCGGCACCGCTGGTTCCCCGATCCTGCTGCAGGGCCTTCAGATCGAACCTGTGGGTCAGGCCGGGATCAGTGTCGGCCGGTTCACCGAATCCACCGGGACGCATGTCTCCTATTTGACCCTGGAAAGTGTGTCCGTGATTGGGACGAACACCAATCCCAGCACCGAACAGGAACGCGGCCTTTATGTGGATAACACTTCAACTTTGGATCACCTGGTTGTGAATAACTGCGCCTTTGATAACCTGACCTATGGTTGGTATTTCCAAAAGGCAGTCAGCGCGGATACCAGCACGGTCAGCAATGTTCAGGTGACGAATACCAGCTTCAATCACAATAACCATAAAGGCATCTATGCCGAGAAATTGGAAGATGCGACCTTTACCGGCATTGTGGTGGATGGCAATGGCTATGATGCCTCCATTTTGCCCGATTACTTCTATAAATGGAGTGCGGGGGTTGATGTCAACCTTAAGGCTGGCGTCTATCAGAACATTTCATTCATTAATTCAACCATCACAAACAATGCCCTTGGCGGTTCCGCTGAAGGCGTTGGTTTGACGGCGAAAGCCCGCGATGATGGCGGCACCTATGGCGCATTCCCGGCGACCCTTGACAATGTCCTGGTCCAGGGATGTTACATTTCCGGCAACGAACGCGGTGTTCGCTTTGGTGAACCTGGGAAGAACAATCTCACGCCCACCAATGTCGTCTTGGAAAATAACCAAATTCTCAATAATGAACAAACCTACACCGGTACGGATGGCTCCGCTTATGGTGATGTGATCAATCAATCACAATCGCCAGTGGATGCTTCCCCCAACTGGTGGGGCAGCATGGGCGGTCCGCTGGATTCCCAGATTGCCGGTGATGTTGAATTCGTTCAATGGTGCGGTGACGAGGGTTGTACCTTCTTCCTGCCCGATGAGAATAACGTCATTACGCTTTCCGGCAACATCAATGTTCCCGGTGGGATCGAAATCAATCAGCCCGGCCTGACCTTCTTCCTGGAAGACGGTACGGTCATCCAGAACGATTCGCCCTGCTTCATCATCAATGCCGATTTCACCACGATCACCACCGAGTCGCCTTTGGGTGCGGTTTGTCTGCCCACCGATGGCTCGAATGCGATTGAGGTTAACGATGCCCGGACGAACATTGTGATCGAAGGGCTGGAAATCAATGGCGCTGACGGCACGAATGGTATCGATTTTGATGGCGTTGTGACCGATCTGGTGATCCGTGACACGTACATCCACGGTCTGGCTGGCGACGGCCTGTTCTTTGGCTATCAGCCTGAGGGTACGATCCAGATCCAGGGCAACCTCTTCATGGATAACGACGGCAACGGTATCGAAGCTGGCGCATTTGCCATTCCGGCGGAATTCAACAGCTGGGGTTCCTATTCTGGGCCTGAGGCCGCCAATGGCGGCGATGGCATCAGCTCTGCTGTGGATGCTGACCCCTGGGCTTATGTGGACCTCTATCTTGAACCCTCCGGCACGGATTATCCCGGCAGCGTTTATCTTGGCGAGCAGATCACCTTTGAGGTGCGAGCAAACCTGGTGAACGCGATGGGTGTTGATTTTGTGCTGGAAATTCCTGCGGAGTATTCCGTTGTGAGTGCTGTTGCAGGCGCACATTTTGACAATGAATTCCTTGATGCCATCACCGGCGGCTACAACTTCCATGCCTATCAAATTGGCAGTGCGGCGCTGACGGGTGAGGATATGGTGCTCTTCACGGTGACCCTGCAAGGCGCCACCGCTGGCAAGCCCCTGACCCTGAACCTTGATGAGCTGACGGATGTCTTCTCCATGGCCCCCGGCTATGGCCCATCCACGAACATTTATGCCACCGAGCTTACGGATTACACGGATGCGGAAGTCAATGCCTTCCCGACGATGGATATTGTGCCTTCGGGCGCCTATATCGCCGGTCTGCCGATTGAATTCTCGGTCGATATTGATAACACCGCTGGGGATGATTTCGCCAATGTTGGCCTGAGCTTCGACCTCCCGACCGACGCCGTTCTGGAATACTGGGATGGTTCTGCCTGGGTTGAAGTCAGCAGCGATCCGTTTGTTTTGGGCGCTCTGGCTGGCAATGCGGCTCCGTCGCTGCCCTTCCGGGTGCTCTTCGTTTCTGGTGGTTCGAATGTGGTCTTGGTTGAGCTTTATGACCTGACCCCCGATCCGGATACCCTCCTGGCGTCCGCTTCGGAAACTTTCGTAACCCTTGGCGACTTTAATGTGACCGGCACGGTTTCAATGCAGGGCCGTTCGGTTCGCTCCGGCGTGCCGCTGAAACTGGTCTCGATGACGGAACCCTTCTATGCCGATAACGGCATTTACTCCACGAACGAGATCAGCAACAATGTGCTCTTCACTGGCGTCAACGGCGGTCTCTTCAATATTTCAACCGATCAGCCCCGCTACCTCAATGTCTCCGCTGAAATGGGCCGGACCCTGGACATCACCGGTGATGTCGTTCTGCCCGATCTGGAGCTGAAGGGTGGTAATGCGGACTGGACGGACAATGTGATCGACATTAGCGATGCAGGTATCGTCGGCGGCCAATACGGCACCGGCGGTCTGGCGGATAATGGCGATGTGAACTTTGATGACCGGGTTAATATTCAGGACCTGGCGCTGGTTGGCGGCAACTATGACCTGACCTCCGAGGAGGCTTATGCTGGCTGGCCCGGGTTCACCGAAGTTTCCGGCTCCTTTGTGATTGATAGTGGAACCGGCCTCTACACGGCTGACCTGGTTGGCGCTTACAGCCTTCATATTGAAGGCCAGGGACTGCCTGCTGGGACGAACCTGACCTCCTTCACAGGCAATGTGACCGGCGACATCACCGGCACCATTGAGGGGATGATCAATGCGCAGGGGATGGATATCCTCTATGCCGTGATCACACCCACCTCTGGCGACCCCGTTCGCCTTTATGGCACGCTGCTTGGTGATTTCGAAGGCTGGCTCGTGAGCGGTCCCGAACGGGACCCCGTGGGCGTGGCTGAGATCGTTGGCCCGGCGACCGTCGCTGTTGGCGGCACGATTGACCTGGATGTCCTGCTGGATGGCGACCCCGCCGACCGGCCGGTGCTCTGGGCAGTTTATGTCAACGACAGTGCGATTGCGGAGATTGATCTGCACACTGGCGAGCTGACCGGTCTTTCTGCTGGTACGGCTACTGTGATCGTGACGGTGTTGGATGACGGCAACGTTTCCTTCGACACCTATGCGGTGACGGTGACGGCTCCTTAGTCTCTTTAGTTGAACAAATTGCAGGCTGGGACGAAGTCCCAGCCTGCAATAACCTTTTGATCTGGAATTATCTTGATAACCTCAGGCGAGGTGAATGATATGAACCACTGGAAGCAATACTTAAAGGCATTATTCATTTTTATTATGTTGTTTGGATTCGCGCAGCCGGTTGTGGCACAGACCGGGACGATCGTATCCGTCAATCCGGCTTATCTGGAAGTGGATCCCGGCGAAACCTTCTCGGTGGATGTAGTGGTAGAAGGCGTCACGGATTTATTTGCATTCGACGTAGCCATCTCCTATGACCCCACCGTGATTACATTTGACCATGCAGAATTTGGCGATTTTCTTGATGAAGGATTTACAATTCCAGTTACTCAGGAGCCTGGAACGGCGCGCTGCTTATTATCTCAAGTGAGTCCTGCCGATCCGAAATCAGGATCAGGAGTCTTGTGCACTTTTTATTTTGTCGCAGGTGATAATAACGCTGAGACAACTCTGGTATTCAGTCTCGCTGATTTATCCGACAAGGATGGATTATTACTCTCGCGACAAACCACTAATGGCTTTGTGCAGGTAGGGCAGCCCAAGGCAGGGACGGAAATCTATCTTCCCTTGATTGTGTTGAACGGTGGTAAATAGGAAAGTGACCGAGTCAGTGAAATGAAAGCCAGACCAGAAAAGACACTTTTAGCAATTTTTACAGTGATCGGCTTGTTTTCCGTTTTACTGAGCTTTGCTATGGTTGATCCGGTCTTTGGGCAAAGCGGGACGACGCTCTCGGTGATACCGGCCTCGGCAACCCTGTATCTGAACAACGTCAATACCATCGAGCTTGACCTGGTGGTCACCAATGCGGTTTCGCTGCAGGGATTTGATCTGACCCTCACCTATGATCCGGCAGTTGTCCATTTGGATTCATGGGCTCACGGCGGAATGCTGGCGTCCACGGCAGTGGTCTATAAGACTGACATCCCCGGGTTATTCCGTTTGGCGGTCGTGCAGTTGGGCGGAACACCTCCCTCCGGGGATGGCACCCTTTTGAAATTGACCTTCAGCGGCGTGGGTGTGGGCACTTCGGCGATGACGATCACCGAGGCTGAGTTCACCAATGGGACATCCGGCGGGAAGACCACACCAGCGCTGGAGCATGGTTCGCTGACGGTTGCGTATGACCCCTCCCTGTTGGAACAATTTGCTTTGACAGGCGCGGTCTCGCTGCAGGGACAGGTGTATAGGACTGGGGTTCCTTTCACCCTGTTACCGGGCCAAACGTATGCCATTGGCCCATATGACGCCACCAGTACGGGACTGAGCAGCGATAACCTGGATTTTGGGAGGGTGGTTGCGGATTCCTACATCGTCACAACCAGCCAGCCTCGCTATCTGAACCTGACGGAGGAACTTGGTAAGGGGGTTACCGTTTCAGCGGGAGGGACAGTAATGCAGGCTCTCCGTTTGTTTGCGGGTAACGCGGTCTGGTCTGATAATGTGATTGATGCCGCCGATGCTAGCCTGGTTGGCGCTTGCTTTGGAATGACCGTGGCCGACCTTCTGCCGGGCGAAACGCTGGATGCGGATGTTAATTTTGATGGTATCGTTGATCTGAAGGATTTGGCCCTTGTGGCCGGCAATTATGATCTCTCATCCGCTGCTGCCTACCAGGATTGGCAGCCGTAGAAATTTGATTATTGGTTAGCGCTAATGGAATTTAAAAATGAAAAATAATAATCGGTTCATCAATAAAATAGCACGGATCTTTGCCATCAGCCTGATTGTGTTGGGGCTGGCGGCTTCTCCCGGCGCGGCGCAGTCGCAAACGGTTCTGTTCGTCTCACCGGAGCATACCGAAGTGCCCCTGGGCAGCGACCTGATCATCACTGTCGAGGTCCGGTTGGGACTGAATATCAATGCTTTTGATCTGACCGTGATCTACGATTCGGAGATCCTCAATCTTGAAGATTGGGAGCATGGGGACTATCTGGATAATTTGGCCAACATCAAGGTAGAGCAGGAGCCTGGCTTCCTGCGGGTGGCCGCCACGCAGTTGGCGACACCTGCCGTTTCAGGCGATGGCGTCCTGATTGAACTGACATTCAATACGCTGGATGCCGGTCAATCCGCGATTGAATTGGTTGATGTGACCTTCTCGGATTCGGAGGGCAATAAGACCGAGCCGGTTTTGGAAGAAGGGATAGTGGATGTGGTGATCGCAGCCACCTATACCCCAACAGTCAAGCCCACCAACACACCGACCCCCAAACCCACCGTGACACCTTATCCAACCACTGGTGATCCGGGTTATCCGGTTAAAACCGATCCGACACTAACCGCCACGGCGACCGGAGGCGAAACCCCGTCCGGCGACCCGGAAAACACGGACAGAGGAGGTCAATCAACCGAAACAGCGGGCGATTATCCCGTTACGACCGGTTACGAGGTTGACGAGACCATGGCGGCTGCCGATCCGGGAGCCGGAGGCTCTGAGAATACAGGCGATGATGCCGGTCCGTCCACCGGAGATCCCGCAGGCGAAGGCACAGATGATGTGAATTCGGATCAGGCATTGACGCCCGGACAGACTGTTTTGAATATGATGCTTTGGGCCGTATTGGTCATTGCGGTGCTGGTTATGATTGGCATGGTCATCATTGCCGTTCGACGCCGGAAACAAAGACATGAGGACTATCTTTTATGACATTAAACCGTTGGAAATCATTTACTGCGGGTTTGCTTGTAATGCTGCTGACCCTCGCGCCGATGCAGCTTGCTTTTGGGCAGGCGGCTCTGACGGCTCAGGGTGGAATCTTTGGTGATTTCCAGGTTCAGCCCGAAGCCCTTGTGGAAGTTCCTGTCGAGATTCGGGGAGTTTCGGACCTGTATGCGATTGATATCCAAATTGAATTTAACCCCGCCGTGGTCCAGGTGGAGGATGCCGACCCAGGTCAGGAGGGTATCCAGCCGGCTCTGGGAACGTTTTTGGATGCCGGGCTGACTTTATATGATGAAGTTGATAACGAGGCTGGCCTGGTTCGGTTTGTGATGACCCAGGTCAATCCCAGTGAAGCCAAGTCCGGTGATGGCGTGGTGCTGGTGCTATATCTGCGCGGGGTGGCGCAAGGCGAGAGCGAACTCAATGTGACCGTGTTGGAGCTATCCACCCGGGCGGGCGAGGCCATAAGCGTTGAGCCCGTCAGCGGGACCGTGACCGTTTCGGCGGACGCTGCTGAGAGCGGGGCAACTTCCATCCCCGTGCAGGATCCCAGCCTGTTGGTTCCTGTCCCAACCATCATTCCCACCGAAGCGCCTGCCCCCACAGCTTCCGATCCAGAGGGAAAGGGTGGTGATGGATTAAGTGCCGACGAACAGGCAGGGGATGATAATGCGGCTTCACCTGAATCGAATCATTCAACCGGGCAATCCACTTCTTCCGGCAGCGGTTTTTCGCTGATTGAGCATTGGTGGGTTGTTCTGGTTGTGGTCGTTGTTGTCATTGGATTTGGGGTTTTTCTGCGGGTGACCCGGAAATGACCCGAGGGAGGTGCGAGTAGTAATGCGAAATGATAAAAAGCTAATCCGGCTGTTCGTTTTTATGGCGGTTTGCCTGATGGTGTTCGGTGTGCCGGGGACGGTCTGGTCCGCGGGACTCACCCAGGTGGTTGTCAACCCGGTTACGTCAGAAGTGCAGACCTGTTCCGAACAGACTCTTGCCATCCAGGTGCAGGATGTGACCAACCTGACCGGTTATCATTTGGAGATCGGATTTGACCCGGCGGTTATTCAGGTGACCGATGTGGTCAACGGTGGATTCCTGGATGATGCTTCGGCGGGCTATTTCTTTGAGCCAACCAATGAAATTGATAATGTTAACGGGTTGATCCGGTTTGGGATGGTGCAGCAAAATTCCAGCAGCGACCCAATGACGCCGAAATCCGGAACGGGTGACCTGATCCTGATCACTTTCGAGGCGGTCAATTGGAATCTGACAACGGATATTGCCATCAATGTCGAAAACAGCATGCTGGTGGATTGGCCGGATGCGTTTGAGATCCCATTTTCCGCAACGGATGGCAGTGTGGTGACGCAATCCTGTGCCCCGACCGATATCGAGCTTTCCAAAACCGAAGTGCCGGAAAATGAACCCGTGGGCACCGAAGTGGGGCAGCTAGCCTCGTTGGACCCCGATAGCGGTGATTCGTTCACCTATAGCCTGGTCGCCACAGGGACTTACCCGGATAACGCAGCCTTCTATTTTGAGGGAAATGTTCTCAAGACGAATGCGGTCTTTAATTACGAAGTGAAAGCCGCCTATACCATTCTGGTGCGGTCGACTGATTTGGGCGGGAGTTATTATGACAAAGCCTTTACCGTTCATGTAACGGACGTCAACGATCCCCCGGTTGCGATTGGCATGGAAGTGGTCACAATGGAAGATGAAGCGGTGACCTTTACGATCAGCGGCTATGACGAGGATGGCGATGACTTCATCTATGTGCTGGTCTCCGGTCCCGATAATGGAACACTGCCCTGGACACCGCCGGAGCTGATCTATACACCGGAAGGTGGATTTGAAGGACTGGATCAGTTCAGATTCCAATTAGTGGATGAGCATGATCTGGCTGGGAACATTGCCACGGTGATCATTACGGCGAATCCAAAAGCGGAGTTTATCTATTTCTTCCCGCTCTTCGGGAATCAAATTGGGAAATAGCGCTCCCCTGCTTAGAGAGGCTGCTCATCTGGAGCAGCCTCTCACCATTTAACCACCGCATCCCTATTCCCTTTTATTCACCGATATGATATACTAATTCGGCTGCCAAATCGCTTGGCAGACTATTTCACACGCCTCTGGATTTATCCTGCGTGCCCATATAATGGGTGAGGGACGAGCAAAAAGAGGCGGAGGCTAAAAACGCAAAGGAGTATATTCGCATGTCACCTGTTGTAACTATGAAAGCGCTTCTCGAAAGCGGCGTCCATTTTGGTCACCGGACCAATAAATGGAATCCTAAAATGCGTCAGTACATCTTTACCGAACGCAACGGGATCCATATCATTGACCTTCAGCAAACTGTAAAACTTTTGGATGATGCCTATAATTTCATCCGCGACACTGTCGCCGATGGCGGTACAGTCCTTTTTGTCGGCACCAAACGCCAGGCTCAGGACACCATCGCAGAACAGGCTATTCGCTGTGGTATGCCCTATGTCACCGAACGGTGGCTTGGCGGTACCCTGACAAACTGGTTCACAATCCAGAAACGTATCTTCGAGCTGGACCGGCTGGAACGGATGCGCGATAGCGGCGAGATCCACCTTCTGACCAAAAAAGAAGGCCTGATGATCGAACGCGAAATTGCCCGTCTGGAAAAACGTCTTTCCGGTGTTCGTTCCATGAAAGGCCTGCCGGACATCCTCTTCGTGGTTGATGTCAACCGTGAAGACACCGCCGTGCATGAGGCCAACGTCAAGGGTATTCCCGTCATCGCCTTGCTGGACACCAATTGTGATCCCAAAAATGTTGATTATGTAATTCCCTCAAATGACGACGCCATCCGCGCCATCAAATTGCTGGTTGGCAAGATCGCCGATGCCGTGATGGAAGGTATGACCATCCGTGGCAAGGAAGCTGACGACGATGAAATGGTTGATGTTTCCATGCCCGCCGAGGTCAGCCGCTTCATGGATGATGAAGAATTGGAAGATGAAGCTCTTCTGGGTGAATCGACCCTCAAACACATGGGCACCGGTAAGAAACCCAAGTTCGATGACGAGGACGAAGAAGAGATCGAAGGTGGTTCTGAATCCGCTGAAAAAGCTGATGAAGAATCCGAAGAAGAACTGGAAGAAGCAGAAGACGACAGCGCCGAATAGGCAAAATCGAAAAAATCTTTTGAGAGCATAAGAGATAGGAAAGTAAAGAACAAATGGAAATTACCACTGAGATGATCAAGGAACTGCGAGAGGCCACCGGTTGTGGCATTCTCGATTGTCGGGCTGCCCTGCGAGAAGCCGACGGTGATTTTAATAAAGCCGGCGATATCCTTCGTGAAAAAGGTTTGGCCAAAGCTGCCAAGCGCGCTGGCCGTGAGGCCTCCGAAGGTGTGATCGAAGTCTATACCCACGGCGACGGCCGGATGGCTGTGATGCTCGAGATCAACTGCGAGACCGACTTTGTTGGGCGTTCAGAGGGCTTCCGTGAGCTGGCCCATGAACTGGCGCTGCAGATTGCTGCCGCCAACCCGCTCTATCTGACCGAGGAAGATATCCCCGGAGCAGATCTGGAACATGAGTCCTCCATCGCCGCTGCCCGTGCAGCTGAAGAGGGTAAACCCGAGAAGATCATTCCCAAGATCGTTGAAGGTTTCATCAAGAAATACAAAGAAGAAACTGTCTTGCTCAACCAGGCTTATATCCGGGACGGCAGCAAAACCGTTCAGGACCTGATCAACGAGCAGGTCGCCAAGCTGGGCGAGAAAATTGTCGTCCGGCGATTTGTCCGCTGGGCGCTGGGTGAAGAATCCGGCGAAGCGGAAGCGGAAGAAGAGTAATAACACCGAGGCCAGCCATTAGGTTGGCCTCATTTCTATCCACCCACTATTGGACCCTGGAGGTGTTATGGCGGAATTACTGGAAAATGGCCTGATCTATAACCGGATCCTGCTGAAATTGAGCGGCGAGGCTCTGGCGGATGAAGGCGGGAATGGGATTGATCCGGCGAAGGCAAATGATATCGCTGAGCGGGTTAAATCCGTGCATGAAATGGGTGTGGATGTCGCCATCGTGATCGGCGCCGGAAACCTTTGGCGCGGCAGCCGCGGCAACCACGCCGGGATGGACCGGGCTACGGCGGATTATATGGGCATGTTGGCAACGGTGATGAACGCCCTGGCCCTGATGGACGCACTGGAACGGGTGGGCGTGGAGACCCGGGTGCAATCTGCCATTGAAATGCGCTCCGTGGCCGAACCTTATATCCGGCGGCGGGCAATCCGGCACCTGGAAAAGGATCGGGTCGTGATCTTTGGCGGCGGCACCGGCAATCCCTATTTCTCCACCGACACAGCCGCTGCGCTGCGCGCGATGGAAATCGGCGCGGATGTGGTGATCAAGGCCACCAAGGTGGACGGCGTCTTCGATAAGGACCCGAAAAAGTTCGATGATGCCAAGAAGTTTGACCATTTGACCTATATCGAGACGCTGAACCGGCGCCTGGAAGTGATGGACAGCACCGCTGTCTCGCTCTGCATGGAAAACAAGCTCCCCATCCTGGTGCTCAACTTATGGGATGTGGAAGCGCTGCCCAACGCATTGCGCGGCGAAGCCGTCGGTACGCTGGTGAATGATGTGGATGAACCTTGACCTGTCGGGTGATATGGACTAGAATTTAACGCCTGTAAGAAAGCCCTCGTAGCTTAATGGATAGAGCAACTGCTTGCGGAGCAGTAGGTTGTGCGTTCGAGTCGCACCGAGGGTACACGAACCGCCCAGGATTTTCCTGAGCGGTTTTTTGTTTTCAGCCATCCGATTTGCTTCCGTTCAGGAGGTTTCAGTCGCCAGATGTTTACGGCAAAATTCAGCCATATCATCCAGAGACTGCCTTGCCTCGGGTAGCGCGAGAAACAACTGCCAGACATGCCACATATGGGGGTAAATTTCCAG
>CAYUSC010000002.1:0-2469 GCA_964447265.1 uncultured Candidatus Brevefilum sp. | reverse complement strand
AGCAGAACCTTTTCCGGATTGTGATCAGGCGGAATGATCCAGTCACAGGGAACGCCGTCCGCCAGGATGCTTTCCTGCGTGATATCGCTATCCAGCCTAACCCGGGAAGCCCCCATTTTGTTGAAACGGTTGGCGATTTTTGGTGGAAAGGCGCTTTGCATGACCCGGATGACGCGTAAGCTGGATCGGATTTTGCGTTCGGTGGACGAGATCGTCATAGATGGTCTTTCTGATTAACCGGATGGGTTCACCTCTATTATATTCAATCCTTTGGCCTTTCTACCCATTGAATGCGAGCCGGAGCTTCGAGATGGACTATAATTTTTGCAGAAAGCGTTAATCGGAGGTAACCATGGAATTCATTCAGGCAGCCCGGGAATTGATCGTTCAGACCACTCAGAACCTGGTTCAAAAAGGCTTTTTGATGGCCACCGGGGGGAATGTCTCGGTGCGGATTGCGGGACAAAATGCCTTTGCCATCACCCCCTCAAATTTCGATTATATGCAAATGAAACCCGAAGATGTCTGTGTTCTGGATTATGAACTTAACCAGATTGCGGGAGAGCACAAACCTTCGGTTGAAACAGGAATGCATTGCGGGATTTATGAGGTGCGACCGGACGTGCACGCCATTATCCACACCCATCAGGTCTATGCCAGTGCCTTGGCGCTGATTGATGCACCTATCCCGACCTTGTTCGATGAGCAGGCCATTTTTCTCGGCCCCAGCGTGGAGATCATCCCCTACGCCCCATCCGGGACCGATGCGCTAAAGCAGACCATTGCCAAACATGTTCAGAACAACAACAACGCCTTCATCATGCAGAACCATGGGGCTTTGGTCTTTGGGCAGGATATGGCACGGGCGGTCCATAACGTGGCGGTGTTGGAGAAATGCTCGCTGGCTTATCTGCTGGCGCTTTGTACGGAGCATAAGGTGAGCGAGATCCCGGAGGAAGCCAGGGAGATGGCCCTTGCCAAGCTTCGCCGTGACCAGGAAAAGGCGGCCAAGGGCGAATTGAATGCGGGAGGTGAGTAGATTCCTCCCCGGCAGATAAAAACTGAGGAAGTTTTTCGTACCTTGATAAGTTCTGGGGTGTTGTGCAAGTGTGTCACTTTGGGGGAGGACCAGCTCGGATAATTTATCTGAGGGAAAAGTCTATTTTTACGAAAGAAGGCGATATGGCCGAAGATTATAAGCTTTATGGGTACCGCTGGGTTGTCCTGGCGGCTTTTATGTTCATCAATCTGACCATTCAGATACTTTGGATCGCGTTTGCCCCCATTACCGGCCCGGCCGCGGCCTATTACGGCGTATCCGATTTTCAAATCGGTTTGCTTTCCATGGTTTTTATGATCGCTTTTATCCCTCTTTCGGTTCCGGTCTCATGGCTGATCGATACCTATGGTTTCCGCCTCGCAGTGGGGATCGGCGCTGGATTGATGGGCGTCTTTGGGTTGTTGCGCGGGTTTGCCGGGACGAACTATACCCTTGTGCTGTGGAGCACGATCGGAATTGCCGCAGCCCAGCCGTTTTTACTCAACGCCTGGACGACAATCCCGGCTAAGTGGTTCCCGGTGGGTAGTCGGGCCACGATGGTCGGCTTGGTCACCTTATCCAGCCTGGTTGGCACTGCATTGGGAATGGTGCTGACGCCGATCCTCACGGAGAGCCTGTCCATCGCAACCGTGCAGATAATTTATGGTGGGGTTGCAGCGTTCTCATCGGTTTTGTTCCTCCTCCTGGCCCGCGAGAACCCACCCACGCCTCCTTGCGCGCCGGGTGATGCAACCCGCGCCTTGATGCTGGACGGCCTGAAACATGCTTTAAAAATCAAACCTTTCTGGTTCTATCTGATCGCCTCCTTCATCGGTCTGGGGCTTTTCAATGGGCTGACCACCTGGGTGGAGGCTATCATCCGGCCGCGGGGCTTCACACCCAATGACGCCGGCACCCTTGGTGCGCTGATGATTGTCGGCGGCCTGGTGGGTGCGGTCCTGCTGCCTGCCCTTTCGGATAAAATGCGGAAGCGCCAGATCTTCCTGATGATCGCTTTTCTTGGCGCGATCCCTGGCCTGCTGGGGATGACATTTGCCACCTCGCCGGTGCTGCTCTTTGCCTCCGCCGTGGTGTTGGGTTTCTTCCTGGTCAGCGCCATGCCGATTGGGATGCAGTATTCCGCTGAGATCACCTATCCAACCCCGGAGGGCACATCCAACGGCCTGATCCAGCTATTTGGCCAGGCGGCGGTTGTCTTTGTGTATGTCATGGAAGCGATGAAGACCAGTGACGGCTCGTTCACCCCTTCGCTGCTGTTGGGGTTAGGGTTGTTGGTGGTGAGTGTTGGGCTGGTGACGCAGATGAAAGATCCGCAAAAATTTATGGTTGAATGAATCAGCCCTCAATTCATTAAAAACAAAGTCCGGAGATTGAATCCTTCATCTCCGGACTATTTAGTTGTTTTACAA
>CAYUSC010000001.1:69442-76909 GCA_964447265.1 uncultured Candidatus Brevefilum sp. | reverse complement strand
GGTTGCGTCAATATGCGCAATTCCGAGGCGAAATGGCTGTTCCGCTGGGCTGAACCTGCGTTCGATCCCCATTTGTTCACCCGAACCATGGGCTATGGCACGCCAATTGCGGTAGTGTAATCTCAGACAAATGCCATAAAGACCTGGTTAGCCACCATGATCCCATGATGCGTCAACCGGATCCGCTGACCTTCCCCCTCGTCTACCCATTCCAATAATCCTAAACGAACAAACCGCGCCAGTTCTTCGTGGAATTTCTCTTCCATCTGCACTTGATAACGGTCGAAGAAACCATCAGCACTAACCCCCTGTTCAATTAGCCGCAACCCCAGCATCATCTCATCGTTCATTCGGGTTTCAACATCCACATACTCGGTGGAATCGATCGCAGGTGTATTTGGAAAAACGAAGCCATTGGCCTCCCGATTTTGCATCCGGAAGATGTAGTCCGTAAGGTTTGGCGTGTTGACCAGGCGTTGATGCTCGAAATAGCCCTGCGCTCCTGCCCCAACCCCAATGTAGGGATCGTTCAGCCAATACTGCAAGTTGTGCCGGCAGCGATAATCTCGGCCTGAGTGAATTTTCGCCCAATTGGAGATCTCATAATGTGCGTACCCTGCTGACCGCAGCGTTTCCATCGCCAATTCATACATATCCGCCTGAAGATCTTCGTCCTGAGGCTCAATCAGCCCTTTCTGGTGCCAGCGGTAAAGTGCAGTCCACTCCTCAATGATGAGAGAATATAGGGAAAAATGATCAGGTGCAAGGTAAATCGCCCTCTCGAGGGAGTTTCGCCAACTCTCCAGATCCTGCCAGGGCAAACCAAAGATCATGTCCAGATTGATGTTTTCAAACCCCGCTCTTCTGGCGTCAGTCACTGAGGAAATCACATCCTGAATGGTGTGAATACGATCCAGCCGCTTGAGGTCAAATGAATCGGTGGATTGCACGCCCAAACTGAGACGGTTAAATCCCAGGGAACGTAATCCTTGCAAATACTCAAAAGTGATTGTCCCGGGATTGGCTTCCAGGCTGACCTCGCAATCCTCCGTCAGGGTATAGCTCTCCCGGATGGCTCGGAAAATTCTCTCATAACTCGCAAGGGGTACTAATGAAGGGGTGCCCCCACCGAAGTAGATTGAATGAAGGGATATCTCGTTAGGGCTATTATTGACTATGCGAATTTCTTTTTGGAGGGCTTCCGCGTATCCCGGCAGTTCCACCTCGCGCCCGGCAGTTGTGATAAAATCACAATAATGACAGCGATGTTTGCAGAATGGGATATGAATATATAGGCTTTTATTCATAACCCCAGTTATACCACTCCCCTTATGGCAATCCCAAAATAATTCTCATGGTCAAGTTCTTTGCCTTGGGGTATACTAGTCCAGAATTATTATGAGCCAAGATACGAATATTACCAAAACGAAACTATGTCCCGTTTGCGGAACGCGCTTGAATGAGTCCGCAACCAGGTGCCTTGTCTGTGGTACGGAATTGAATGCCAAAGCGGATAACAAGAAAAGCGGCGGCGTCAAAGCCAAAAGGCTACCTGAAATCACCCTCAGCCTGCCTGCAGCATTGGGACTTCTGGCACTATTCATTACGCTTGGTGCCGTTGTCGTTTTCCTGATCCTCAGCGGCTCCACCCAGGGAGATAATCCCGATGAGGTTGAAGCCATTGGCAGCCCAACGGTCAGCCCTACCATCACGCTAACCCCGACAACAACCCAAACAGCCACACTGGAACCCACCTGGACCCCTTTGCCGACTCTGAGCTACACGGTCAAAGCCAATGAGACCTGTTCTGATATCGCCTATTCTTTTGGAATCTCAGTGCAGAGTATCATCCTTGAGAACAACCTGACCTCCGCCTGCGTCCTTTATGAAGGGCAAGACCTGAACATTCCTCAGCCAACCCCCACCGCTTCGCCGCAACCCACGGCAACTCTGAGCGATGTGGAAAAGACGGAATCGGCCTGCGGAACCGTTGATTACACTGTCCAGTCGGGCGACACCCTCAGCACAATTGCAGATTATTACGATGTCAGCGTGACTTCCATCAAGGAATACAATGGCATGACCAATGACACAGTCTACGAAGGTATGCCACTGACCATTCCGCTTTGTGAGCGGGTACCCACTTCAGGGCCGACCCCCACACCGACGACCCCACCGCCTTATCCAGGCCCAAATCTGTTACTCCCGGCCGATGGCGCCTCCTATGTTGGCTCAACTTCAATCACCCTCCAATGGGCTGCGGTTGGCGAACTGTTAAGCGATGAAGCTTATGCCATCACCATCATTGATCTGACCAGTGAAACCCGCGAGACTGTTACCGATTTTGTCACGGATACCTCATACATCCTGCCTCAATCGATGATGCCGACGGATGGCGTCCCCCATATCTATCGCTGGTCCGTCTATATCGCCCGGCAGGTTGGCGGCGGCGCCACAGAAGCCGATAATTGGATCTCAGCCGGAAACCTGAGCGATCAGAGAGTGTTTGGCTGGTTCAGCGCCGGCAGCTCCGCCCCGGTCCCGACTGCCACTCCAACGCCATAAACCAATTTACAAAGACATAAAAACCGGAGGCTTTCGCCTCCGGTTTTTTCATATTCACACTGAGTGAACAAGTTTTTATGCAGCTTCGAGATTTTCCAGATAGTGGGTTGCCTGGATGGCTGCCGCAGCGCCCATTCCAGCCGAGGTGATCACCTGGCGGAAATGAGGGTCGGTGATTTCGCCGGCAGCAAATACGCCGGGGATGGAAGTTTCCATCACGCCATTGGTGACAATATAGCCGGCCTGATCCATTTCGATCTGGCCTTTGAACAATTCCGAGTTGGGAATATGCCCAATGAAAATAAAGATGCCATCGGTATCATGGGTGGTCACGTCATCGGTCTTCACATTCTTTAGCTTGACGGCGTTGACAGCCTCGTTACCGATGATCTCCGTCACCACACTATCCCAAATGAACTTGATTTTGGGGTGTTCCATCGCCCGTTTGCGCAGAATAGCGCCAGCCCGGAGTTCATCCCTCCGGTGAATGATCGTAACCGAGTTGGCAAACCGGGTCAGGAACAAACCTTCTTCCAGAGCGCTATCCCCACCGCCAACCACAACGATATCCTTATCTTTGAAGAACCAACCATCACAGGTGCCGCAATAGGAAACGCCTTTTCCGGTGAATTCCTTCTCGCCGGGAATGCCTAATTTCCTCGGATCGGCGCCTGTGGTGATGATCAGGCTTTCGCATTGATATTCTTTGGCATAGGATTCAATTTTGATCGGCTTTTGACTCAGGTCAACCGAAGTTGCGTAATCCATGATGACTTCAGCGCCAAATCGTTCCGCCTGCGTTTGGAACAGCATGCCTAATTCTGAGCCGCCCACACCTTCAGGGAACCCAGGATAATTTTCAATCGTGTCTGTGGTTGCAGCCTGCCCATGCAGGGACATTCCAGTGAGGATTAATGGATTCAGGTTCGCCCGGGCGGCGTAAATCGCCGCAGAAAGCCCGGCTGGTCCCGATCCCAAAATGATCAGATCTCGTTGGACAACCTCTTTTTCATTTGCCATAATGCTTCGTCCTCCTAAGTTATTTATCAAACTTATGATGCCATGATGCCGGGAAAGGTTACAAATTTTCTTTCCCATTATGCCTAACCTGGAATCAACCGTCAAGACAATTGGGATTTCAGAGTCAATATCTGACCAAAATTACCCTTTTTCAATAAGTTGACATATAATTCATTTGGTTATTTTCTAATCGGAAGGACTAAAATGACGTCAAAAACCATCACTGAGGCAATCGCCTATTACCAGTCCCATTATGATGAACTCCATAATCAATTCAAAGCGCTCTTGAACATTCCATCCATCTCCGCCTCCGACGACGCGAAGAAAGATATCCAAAAAGCAGCGGACTTCATCGTTAATAAACTTGAATCCATTGGCTTGAACAATGTGAAAGCCTATCCGACCCCAGGTCATCCCCTGATCTATGCCGATTATCTGGTGAATCCCCAAAAGCCCACCGTCCTGATCTATGGGCATTACGACGTCCAGCCACCCGATCCTTTAGCTGAATGGGAAACCCCACCCTTTGAACCCACCATCCGCGGTGATTACCTCTTTGCCCGCGGCGCTTCGGATATGAAAGGCCAAATTTGGGCCAATATTTCCGCTCTCGAATCCATCCTCAAAACCAGCGATCTGCCCGTCAATATCAAGATCCTGTTTGAAGGTGAAGAAGAGATCGGTTCACCGAGCCTCGACCCCTTCCTTGAAGAATACAAAGACCTGCTTAAATGCGATCTCGTCCTCAACACCGACGCCGACATGCTCGCGCCCGATAAGCCAACCATCATTTATGCCCTGCGGGGTCTGGCCTACTTTGAAGTCCGGGTATACGGACCCAATGCAGACCTTCATTCCGGCATTTTCGGCGGTGTGGTTGATAATCCGGCTAATGTCCTGGCGAAACTGGTGGCCGGTATGCATGACGAAAATGGCACCGTCACCCTCCCCGGCTTCTACGATAAAGTCCGCAAGATCAGCGCACAGGAAAGCGAAGACCTGTCTCGGATCGGCATGGATGATAATTTCTTCAAAAGGATCACCGGCGTTCCGGCATTGGGTGGCGAAAAGAATTTCCCACCGGTTGAACGTATCGGCGCTCGCCCAACTTTGGATGTGAACGGTTTCTATGCCGGCTATATTGAACCCGGTGCCAAAACAATCATCCCGGCCTATGCCATGGCGAAGATCTCAACCCGTCTGGTACCTGACCAGGAACCCAAGGACGTGGAAAAAGGCCTGAGGGCTTATTTCGAATCCCATGCACCAGATACAGTCAGATGGGAATTGATCAGCATGTCCGGTGCACCTGCGTATATTACGGACGATGCTCCTGGCGTGGACCTGTTCATGAAAGCACTTGAGGAAACCTGGCACGTGAAACCCATCAGGAAGCGCGAAGGCGGCTCCATCCCGGTGGCAACGTCCATGAAGAATATCCTCGGCGTTGATTCCATTATTACCGGATTCGGCTTGCCGGATGACCAAATCCATTCCCCGAACGAGCGGCTTCATCTGCCCACCCACAAGAAGGGTGTTGAAGCTCTGATCCGCTTCTATTTAAGTTTCTAGAGAATTAAGGACACACTGTGAAAGAAAGAATGCCCTCTTATGGTGGCCAGGCAGTGATTGAAGGCGTACTCATGCGTGGTCAATCCTCAATCGCCATGGCCAACCGGAATCCTGAAGGCGAGATCGTTGTCAAGCAGGAAGCCCTTACCGGTATCTATAAAACCAACATCCGCACGATCCCCTTCCTCAGAGGTCTCATCATTCTTTGGGACGCTTTGGGCCTGGGCATGCGCTATCTGACCGAATCGGCAAATGTTCAGACCGGTGAGGATGAAAAGCTGGAAGGTCCCGCCCTTTATCTCACCCTCGGTGTCTCCTTGGTATTGGGCATTGGTCTTTTCTTTCTCCTGCCGGCTTTAATTTCCGGTCTCTTGGAGAAATTCATCACCATCAGCCATTGGGTAACCAATCTGATTGAAGGCTTGCTGCGTTTGGCAATTTTAATCGGCTATCTCTGGGCAATCGGTAAAATGCCTGATATCGAGCGGGTCTTCATGTATCACGGCGCGGAACATAAAACGATCAATGCCTTTGAAAATAATGCAGATCTGACTCCTGAAATTGTCAAGACTTATTCGTTGGAGCATCCACGCTGCGGCACCTCCTTTATCCTGACCCTCGTGCTTTTCTCCATCATCGTTTTCTCACTTTTCGGACCGCTGCCGCTGCATTGGCGATTGCTCACTCGGCTTTTGATGATCCCTGTTCTGGCGGGCATCTCCTACGAGTACATCCGATTAATGGCAAACCACCTGGAATCACCCTTTATCAAGGTTCTGATCAAACCTAACCTGGCGCTGCAAAAACTGACCACTCGCGAACCATCTTTAGAGATGCTCGAAGTCTCCATCAAAGCCTTTGAGACCATGTATGCCATGGAACAGGCAGAGAAGGAAGAAATTCCGGTCGGATAATCAACAATTTGGAGGGGAAATTGAATAAACCGTGGTTATTGCTGTTATCCGGCTTATTAATGGGCTTATTAGCCGCCGGTATCATTCTGTTAATCGCCCAGCCCAGGCAGGGTGTACCCATCACCCTGTTACCTGCGCCAACCGCGACTCGCACAGATCAGCCCGCGCATACTCTTACGCCCGAACCGATCCTGGTTCAAATTGGTGGTGCGGTTCAATCACCCGGTGTTTATTCCCTTCTTTCCGGTGCAAGACTGGAAGACTTAATTGCCGTGGCGGGCGGTTTTTCTTCTGGTGCAGACCTTATCCGGATCAACACGACTGTAAAACTGCAGGATGGCGATTATTACTACATCCCTACATCTGAAGAAGACATCCCGGAAACCGCCACCAATTCACCGGCGCACATTTCCAATGATTCCGGGTTCACCTACCCCTTGAATTTGAACACAGCCACCCTGGAAGAACTTGAATCGCTCCCCGGAATTGGGCCTTCCAAGGCGGCGGATATTCTGGCGTACCGAGATCAGCATGGCCTGTTTACAGCGTTGGAAGACCTGGTCAACGTTCCCGGAATTGGTGAAGCAACCGTTGACAGCCTGCGTGATTTTTTAATAGTAGAGCAACCATGAAAAGCAAATACCATATTGAAATGACTCAACAAGCGCTTGAAGCCTCTTTTTCCGAAATAGCACTCAAGACCATCATCAAAGCCAATGTCTGGCAGGATCGGCCGCGAAACCAGTTTGGTCACGACTATATCCATTTTGACGGCAGCGCCTTCGAAGCCGGATATGCCTATATTGGTGCTCAAAAACAGTTGATCATTAAATATGTCCAATCCGGCAAGGTCAAAGCCGCACAAAAAGCCTTTGGGCGGATCACCCACACCTGGCAGGACTTCTACAGTCACAGCAATTACATACAACTCTGGCTAAAAAGTCATCCGGAAGCCAACTCGGACGAGATTGAACCGGCGGATCCTACCATTCTCAATAGCCCTGACCTTTTTTCCGGTGTCAATTATGGCCTGATTGAGTTCATTGCCATGCTGCCGCTCCTTTCCAAATGGCTGTACGCTCGAATGCCCGCCGATTCTCATGCCAGGACCAATAAGGACGGTCCGGAAGCATCTCCCCTCTTCTCCTATGCCGTCTCTGCCGCCACAAAACGGACTCGTCTCCTCTGGCAGGAAGTCCAGGATGATTTCAAGACTAATCACATCCGCCAGGGATTGATTGACCAATTCACCGGCAGGGAAACACGCAACTAAAGGTATAATAAAACCCATGAACAAGAAACAGGAAATCCAACAGGCATTGACCGCGGCGATGAAAGCCCGGGACGAAGATACCAAGCGCACCTTGCGCCTGGTTATGTCCGCCATAAAAATGGC
>CAYUSC010000001.1:38011-69342 GCA_964447265.1 uncultured Candidatus Brevefilum sp. | reverse complement strand
GCATCCGGCCTGCGCGATATGGGCGAAGTGATGAAGCATCTGATGCCAAAATTGGAAGGCCGCGCTTCCGGTTCCGATGCCAGTAAAGCCGTCCGGGAAATCCTTCAGAGTCAGTAAAACTGTCGATGTCCAATCACGCCGAACCAAAACGAAGACTGAACAGATCGGTAATCATTAAGACCGCTCTCCTGATACTCACCGGTATCCTGGCGTTCTTTGCTTTGGTTCTGCCTGAGACTTTCAGTGAATCTGCTTTCCCGATGTCCATTGGCGAGGCTTCACCCCAGGATATCCTCGCGCCCTATTCGCTGACCTTCGAGAGTGATGTCCTGACCGAACAGGCCCGTCAGGCCGCCTCAGATTCTGTCTCCCCCATCTACCTGCCAACCGACCCCAGTATTGGCCGCCACCAGGCCGAATCCCTGCAAACTGTGCTGTATTACATCACCACCGTCCGGCAGGATGAATACGCGACCCTGGAACAGAAAATTTCTGATATTCAATCCATCGAGAATCAGAACCTTTCCGATGAAACCGTAACTCGCATTCTGCAATTAACTGACGTCCGCTGGGAAGCCGTTGAATCTGAAACAACGGCGGTACTTGAAGAGGTCATGCGGAATACGATCCGTGACACCGACCTTTATGCAGCTAAACGTAATATTCCATCTCTGATAGATTTTTCATTCCCCCAGGACCAGGCGGATATCGTTGCCGATCTGGTTGAACCATTTGTCGTGCCAAACAGCCTCTACAGTGTGGAAGAAACCAACGCTGCAATCGAAGAAGCCCGCCGATCCGTCCAACCGGTCATCCGTTCCTTCATTTCCGGTGAAACACTGGTGAACCGCGGTCAGATCATCCAGGAAGTGGATTGGGAATCGCTCCAACATTATGGGCTGATCCAGGCTAGCGATCGGGTTGAAGATACGATCAGCGCAGGCATTCTCACACTTTTAGTTACAATCGTGGTCGGTCTGTACTTCCGCTGGCGGCGGAATAACCTGAATTATTCTTTCAAAGCCGTCTTCCTGATTGCGATCACTTTCCTTGTCTTTCTGGCAGTCGGCCGGTTTGTCATCATTGACCGAACGGTTATGCCCTATATTTACCCTTTGGCAGCCTTTGCGCTGACCCTTTCCACCATATTTGGGTTTGAACTGGCTGCCCTGCTCTCCACCATTTTAGGGATTATGACAGCCTATGGCTTATCGCAGGGCTATGATCTGACCATTTTTTATGTCATCCCCACCATTGTCGGTATTCTCGTCCTGGGCAAAGCTCATCGGATTGCCTCCTTCTTCATTGCCGGGATCACGATTGGCCTCTCGGGAATCGCGATCATCCTCAGTTACCGCCTGCCCGATACCGTGACGGATTGGGTCGGTATCGCCACGCTTTCTGCCGCAGCATTGGTCAATGGCATTGGTGCGGCCGGCCTCACTTTGCTCCTGCAATATGGGTTTTCTCAAATTCTGGGCACAACTACCGCATTGCAATTACTGGATACCTCCAGGCCGGACCATCCCCTTTTACAGCGTCTCTTGCGGAATGCGCCGGGCACCTATCAACATTCGCTCCAGGTTTCCAACCTGGCAGAACAGGCTGCCGAAGCCATCGGCGCAAACAGCCTGCTGGTTCGAGTTGGCGCAATCTTCCATGATTGTGGAAAATCCCAGAACCCACAGTTCTTCATCGAAAATCAGATCCAGGAAAAGCTCAATCCCCATGATGATCTGGACCCGCTGACCAGCGCCCAAACCATCATCAGCCACGTGACCGATGGCGTCGATTTGGCCAGGAAGTACCATCTGCCCAACCGGATTATCGATTTCATCCGGGAACACCACGGCACGATGTATACGCATTATCAGTATACGCAGGCAGTTAAAGAAGCCGGCGGTGATGCGAGCTTAGTTGATAAATCGTTGTACACTTATCCCGGTCCGCGCCCTCAATCCCGCGAGACGGCTCTTCTGATGCTGGCTGATGGCACGGAGGCCCGTGCCAGAGCCGAAAAACCGAAAAATGAAGAGGAGCTGCGGGACCTGATTGACACAGTTTTCCTCTTTTATGCACAAAATCACCAACTGGATGACACCAACCTGACCCTCAAGGATCTGCAGAATGCCAAGGAATCCTTCTACATGACCCTCAAGGGTACCTACCACCCCAGAGTGAAATACCCGGCGCTGGGAACCAAAACCAGGCCAGCCTCTCTGCCTGAACCTGAAAAGAAAGCGTTACCGGAATGATTGATTATCAATTCGATTCCAAATCCAAAGCTGAAATTGATTCCAAACGACTCGTTCAGTCGATTGTCAAGGCATTGGACATCCTCAAAAAGCCGGATATGGATATCACTTTACGCTTGATCGATGATGATGAAATGCATCATCTGAACCAGACTTTCCGTGGTGAAGACAAGACCACGGATGTTTTGTCTTTTAATCAAGATATTCAGGATCCCGAAACCGGCCAGTTTTATCTCGGTGATATCCTGATCTCGGTGCCGCAAGCCGCCATTCAAGCTGCAGATCACAATCATTCACTGCAGGATGAAATCACATTCCTCAGCATTCACGGCACGCTGCATCTTTTAGGGTATGACCACTATACGGAAGAAGAGAAAGCCATCATGTGGCCGCTTCAGGATAAAATATTCACGATAGTGACCAGTTCGGATGATCAGGCAGAAGGTTAACATGTTCAGAGATCCAATGAAATTAAAAAGAATTGGCAGCCTCATGGCGGGATTCGCCATCCTGGGCATGCTTTTTTCGCTCGTGAGCATTGGTGGCATTTGGATACTGCGCCCTGGGATCACAGGCAATGTTTCAAATTTCGTTGGTCTTACCCACGATACTCTCGTCACAACCCAATCCGCTATTGGCTTCCTATCCGGCTCAGTCAGTCAGGTGGATGAGGATTTGTTGCTGATCCAATCCTCACTGGAAAGCCTTGAAGCATCTTTAGATAGTATCGCCGCTTCATTGACAACCTCCAGCAGCCTGATCGGAGATGACCTCAACTTGACACTCTCCGAAGTTCAAACCGCCATATCGTCTGCCGCAACCAGCGCCGAATTCATCGATGACACCCTGGCCTTCATCGCCGCAATCCCTCTGATCGGTGCGGATTATCAACCGGACACACCCTTGCACATCAGTTTGGCAAAGGTTGCCGAGGATATGAACGACATCCCCGATTCTCTCGCCGCGCTCGAGGTCAGCCTCGATACGGCATCCACTGATATCACCAGTTTCTCAGATGATCTCACCGCCCTTTCCGAAGACATGACGGCCGTCATGGAGGATCTGGACGGCGCTCAGGATATTCTTTCGGAATATGATGGCATCTTAACGAAAGCTATCCTGAAAATTGAGACACTTGAATCACGACTGAACTTATACTCCTTTTTCACTTCATTCTTCCTGTCAGGCATGTTATTATGGTTGGGTATGGCCCAGTTCAGCGTCTATTTACAGGCACAGGACTACATTCATTTTGAACAAAAAATCGTCTCACTTTCCGATCTTGATCGGGAGTAGCACCTCATTATTTACACTCACCACATTAGGAGAACTACTTTATGAAACACTTTCTTGATCTCGCAGATTTCACCAGTGAAGAAATCCAAGGGCTGCTTACCCTGGCCACCAAGCTGAAAACTGAGCAGAAAAAAGGCGAATCCCGTCCACTGCTCAAGGGTAAGGTCATGGCAATGGTCTTCCAGAAACCCAGTCTGCGCACTCGAGTCAGTTTTGATATGGCCATGCGGGACCTCGGCGGCGATGCCCTGTACCTCTCTCCCAACGAGATCGGTTTAGGAAAACGCGAATCGATTGCAGACGTCTCCCGGGTCCTGTCCGGTTACGTCCATATCGTGATGGCCCGCGTCTTTTCGCACCAACACATTCTGGAACTGGCAAAATGGTCGTCCGTCCCGGTGATCAACGGTCTCAGCGATTACAACCATCCTTGCCAGGCTATGGCCGACGCACTGACCATCTACGAAGAATTCGGCTCGCTCAAAGGTCTGAACGTCTCCTATATCGGCGATGGCAATAATGTGGCTGTTTCGCTGATGAAAGCCGTCACCAAACTGGGTGCCAACTTCAGGATCGCCAACCCTGAAGGTTACGATATGCCCGAAAGTGATATCGAGCTGGGCAAGGAAATCGCCCGTGAAAATGGCGGCACTGTGACCCTGCTGCGTGAACCGCAGGCTGCGGCAGAAAGCGCTGATGTAATCTATACCGACACCTGGACCAGCATGGGACAGGAAGAAGAAGCCATCAAGCGGGAAAAAGTCTTCCCGCCTTATCAGGTCAACCAGACTTTGCTTGGATTGGCCAAACCACATGCCATTGTCATGCACTGCCTGCCTGCCCACCGCGGTCAGGAAATCACGGATGAAGTAGCCGATGGCCCGCAATCCCGGCTCTTCCCGCAAGCGGAAAACCGGATGCACGCCCAAAAAGCGGTCATTGTTGATTTGTTGCTGGGAGGTGATTCCAATGCCAAATAGCGAGTTCTTCATCCAACTGGAAGATGAATATGGTGCGCATAATTATCATCCCCTGGATGTCGTCCTGACCAAAGGCGAAGGCGTCTGGGTTTATGATGTCGATGGGAATAAATATCTCGATTGTCTGAGCGCATATTCAGCCCTCAATCAGGGCCATAACCACCCCAAGATCCGCCAGGCGATGATTGATCAATTAGGAAAACTGACCCTGACTTCCAGGGCATTCCGCAATGACCAACTCGGATTGTTCTATAAGAAATTATCCGACATGACCGGTTACGAGATGTCATTGCCGATGAACAGCGGCGCAGAGGCTGTGGAGACGGCTATCAAGGTAGCCCGTAAATGGGCCTATCAGGTCAAGGGTGTTCCGCGATATGAAGCGGATATCATCGTGGCTGATGGCAACTTCCACGGGCGCACGACGACCATCATCTCCTTTACCACCACCGAATTTTACAAACACGATTTCGGCCCCTTCACCCCCGGCTTCACCACGGTGCCTTATGGCGACCTGGATGCGATCAAGGCTGCCGTCACTCCCAATACCGGTGCGATCATGCTGGAACCGCTGCAAGGCGAAAACGGTATTATCGTTCCACCGGAAGGCTATCTCAAAGCAGTCAAATCGCTATGCGAAGCCAACAATATTCTTTTTATCGCCGACGAAATCCAGACCGGTTTGGGCCGCACAGGCGCTCTCTTTGCATCGCAACACGAAGGTGTTCACCCCGATATCACCATCATCGGGAAAGCCCTTGCAGGCGGCTTCTACCCCGTCTCCGCGGTTTTAGCCAGCAAGGATATCCTGGGCTTGATCGAACCGGGCGAGCACGGCTCCACCTTTGGCGGTAATCCCTTGGGCGCTGCCGTGGCTGTTGCAGCTTTGGAAGTCATTGAAGAAGAACACCTGGTGGATAACGCCCGTGTTATGGGCCAATACATCATGGAATATCTTGAAGAAATTCCCAGGAAGAACATTCAAGACATCCGCGGCAAAGGGTTGCTGATTGGGGTTGAACTCAAGCACGAACTGGGTGGTGCCCGGCGCTTTGCGGAAACCCTTCAGAAGAAGGGCATCCTTGTAAAGGAAACCCATGAACATATCCTGAGGCTTGCTCCCCCATTGGTCATTGATAAGGAAACCGTGGACTGGATGCTGCCCATCCTGCGGGATGTGCTGCTCATGGATTAACAATCATCTGGGAGGATGTGATGGAACGTTTTGCAAAAATCGTCTGCACCCTGGGACCAAGCAGTGAGACCAAAGAACAAATCACGGCTTTGGTCAAGGCCGGGATGAATGTTGCCCGTCTGAATTTTTCCCACGGCACGCATGAAGAACACGCCAGGAAAATCAAAATCGTCAGAGAGATATCCAACGATCTGAGCACACCCATCACCATCCTCCAGGATTTACAAGGTCCCAAATTACGGATTGGCGTCCTTCCGAATGGCCCAATTGAACTAAAAGCCGGGGATGAAGTCACCCTGAGTTCCTCTGAAGATTTTGTCAGCGGTTCGGATGACATCTTCATCCCCTTTGAGGTCCCCGACCTCCATAAGGCTGTTCAACCCGGTAATCATATTCTTCTGGATGACGGCCAGCTTGAAATGGAAGTTACCAGGATCACCGGCGATCGTATTGACGCGACTGTGATTTTGGGCGGCACGCTGAAATCCAATAAAGGTGTGAACCTGCCCGGCGCAAACCTGACCTTCCCATCATTCACCGAGAAGGATCGAGCCGATCTGGCCTTCGGTCTTGATCAGGGTGTGGATATGATCGCCATCTCTTTCGTCAAGACAGCTGAAGACGTCCAGGTTGTTCGTTCAGCGATTGAAGCACTGGCGGTTCTACCCGCTCAGAAAAAGACGCCTATCATCGCCAAGCTTGAAAGACCGGAAGCCCTGCAGAACCTGGAAGAGATCATGCGGGTGACGGATGGCGTCATGGTTGCCCGCGGCGACCTCGGCGTGGAGATGTCACCCGCCGGGGTGCCGATTGCCCAAAAGGAGATCATTGCCAGCGCCAATCGTCATACCCGTCTGGTGATCACCGCCACGCAGATGCTGGACTCAATGATCAACAATCCCCGCCCCACCCGGGCGGAAGCCACCGACGTTGCCAATGCCGTTTTCGATGGCACCGACGCCGTGATGCTCTCCGGTGAAACCGCCGCCGGAAAATATCCGGTTGAGAGCGTTCAGATGATGGATGCGATCGTCCGCAAAGCTGAAGCCAACAGCAAACAATGGGGTAAGGTCATCAGCGATTGGAAAGATGGCTCCCGAAGTGACGCCATTTCGATCACGCGGGCTGCCAAAGCCCTGGCAAGCGACCGGAATGTCATTGCCATCGTGGTCTTCACCCAATCCGGTCGGACAGCACGCTTGATGTCCAAAGCCCGCCCGGATGTCCCGATATTGGCCTTCACACCTGAAATGCGTACTTACGAACAGATGGGTCTCTATTGGGGCGTCAGTCCGATGCTGGTGCCATATGCGGACACACTCGAAACCATGATCAAACATGTCGAAACGGCCATCTCATCAACGACGGACCTGAAACCCGGCCAACAGGTGATCGTGATCACCGGATTCCCGGTCGGAGCGCACAGGCAGCCGAATCTAGCCCTCCTGCATACACTGGGCGAAGTCTAACCTTGGCTCTTATACCAAAAAACAGCCGCACACAATCTGCGGCTGTTTTAATTATTTAACTTCCACTGTTGCCTAAAGTTTAGGCGCTATTTCCCCACGCGGCAGGCATTCACTTCATTGACAAAGGCCTTGGCAATCTCTGTGATCTTTGCATAATCCTCGTCAAGCACGAGGTTCTTAGGGCAGAGACTACTGCCCGCGCCGACAGCCACCACACCGACTTTGAACCATTCCGCGACGTTATCCTTATCAACGCCGCCAGTGGGCATCACCGGGATATCCGGGAAGGGACCTTTGAGGTCTTTGATGTACTTTGGTCCGGCTAATTGCCCAGGGAAAATCTTGATCACATCCGCCCCGAGTTTATAAGCCTGGAAAATCTCCGAAGGTGTAAAGCAGCCCACCATCGATAGTAACCCACTTTTGACAAAATCCTCGGTCAAAGCAGGATCGAACATAGGTGAGACAATGAACTTTGCCCCGTTATCAAGCGCCATCCTGATATGTTCGGGTTTGGTCAACGTCCCCATCCCCACCAGGATTTCATCGCCATATTTCTTCACCAAAGTATTGACCACTGCTTCCGCATTGGGCGTGGAATAGGTGATTTCAATCCCTTTCACGCCGCCGGCCACCAGGGCGTCCACAGCGCGGACCGTTTTATCTTCGGATGGTCCCCGCAGAACGGCCAACAAGCCGAGTTGTTTCACCTTTTCAAACACTACTTTTTTATCCATCGTCGCCTCAATTAATGGTTACTCGCAGGCCGCCAACTCTTTGCGGAGGGCTTCCATTCTGGCATTTCGGTCCGCAACGAACCGTTCAATTCCATTCAGGATCCATTCCGGTGAAAGGTGCGCCTCATCCAGGACTTCTTCGAGGGTTCCACCGGTTCGCCAGCGGTTGTCCCAATCCGAAGAAATTGCATAGGCCAGGTTTCGCTCATTGAATGTCCAGTCCTTCATCAGGCTCCGGGATTGGGTTGTAATCACCGTGGAGTCCACTCGATCCGCGTCCGTCACAACCGCCTTCCGATAGCTCTCCGGCTGCAGTTCAAATAATTCGGTGCTGGCCACGTAAACGATCTTGACATTCAAGCCTTTCTCGTCCAGGGTCTTAAGCAATTTCACCACATTCGCCATCGCGCTGGTTCCCTGCACATAGAAAGTGCCGCCCCGGGGTTTCCCAGGTTGATAATCCCGAACGATATAAGCGCCTTTGGCAGCCTCAAAATGCGAAGGCATCCCCAAAGCTTCACGATCCGGAATTTCAACGTTTGGCCGGGTCAGATGCAGAGCAATGATCGGTGTATCAAGCTTCAATGCAGCGCCCAGAACCACAGGCACTTCGTTATACTCCCAGGGATGCAGGTTGATGATACTGCCTTTCGGGAAGAGTTGGGTCACCCCGGGCGCATAAATTCCAAAGTGCGTACGACTATCATCCGCAGTTTCGGGGCCGGAATGTCCCGCGACCCAGATCACTTTGCCCAGTTTCCAGGGGCAATCCTGAGCCATCTGGCTCAATAAACGGACCATCCCATATTTCAGATATGAGAATGACCCGTAAGTCGAACTGGCAGCCCAAAAACCGTCAAAACCCTGTTCTGGGTCAGCCGAAAGGTTCGTCACGGCCAGACCAGCCATGATTCCCGCATTGGCAAATTCCGTGATTTCCTGCGGGAGCAAAACGCCCTGATTATTCCCTTCGAGGCCATACCAGCCGTATCCTGAAAATCCGTTATAACCCTTGGCAAATCCATCAATATTCGTTGAACCGGCCAGATCTGCGGACGACACCAGGAAAAGTGGTCGGCCGTATTTTTCTGCACCAAAGGCATTGACCCAAGCGCCCCAATTACCCAGGGCTGCCCGGTTTGGTGCTTTTTCACCGGGCTTTTTATAAAGGTCATTGGGATAATGTTCAAAATCAAAAACCCGTTCATCGGTGAAAGGCGTTTTTGCCCCTTCACCCAATTGGAAGGATGGTAACGCATTCGGAACCCGGTCACCAAGTTCTGCCAGACGATCAGCAATAAAATCAACCAGGTCCTGATCGGCTTTGAGCACATCCATCACCGCGCTGAGATTAGCCCGGAATTCCGCCATCAGTCCGGCTTCGTCTGCAGGCGGTTCGCCGAGATAATTCTGAAATTCCGCCCCATATTTTTCAACAAAAGGCTTCTTGGTCTCCCAAAAAATCTCGCTGTCCGTCTTATGCGGCGAACCGTGCGAGGCATTGTCATATTTCAAGTAACCACGCCCCTTGCGATTCCGGAACCAGGCAGCCTTGGGCTTGTGATCCGCAGGCTGGAGGGAGGCAATTTCAAGTATGGTTCGATTGACATGGCTCCAATCACTGCCCTCGTCCGTGCCAATCACGTGCCAGCCATGCGACCCAATCCAATCCTCAGGCGTGCCATAAACAACGTCGCTCACCTTGTGGTTATCAATGCCAAAGTCATTCCAGTCCACCAATAAAATCAGGTTATCGAGGTTCAATCCCCATGCTGAGTTCATCGTCTCATGGACAGCGCCAGGGGTCAGGCCAGCTTCGCCTTCAATCATAAAGACCTTGACGCCATCCGCCCCGGCCCGTTTGAGCGCCAGCGCTTCGCCTGCCGCAGCCGGGCTGCCATGTCCGGAAGGACCGGTATTGAATTTAATGAAGAGGGTTTTATCGGTGATCTCGGCATGCCCTGAAAGGCCGCCGCGCCGCCGAAAACTTAGCAGATCTTCCCAGACCAGCATGTTCTGATCAGCCTTATCCATCCGGTAACGTTCATCCCCGGTCTGGGCGTATTTTATCCGCAGGGCTTCATCCAGAAACGCCAGGGTGCAATATACCAGAGGAACCGTATGGCCGGCGGATAAAACAAACCGGTCTGAAAAACGTTTCCTCGGATGCCGAATATCCCAGCGCATCGCGCCACTCAACAACAGTGAAAGCATCATATGCACCTTGGAACGTGACCCTCCGGGATGTCCGCTCTGGCGATAGTTCAGGATCAGGTCAATAAGCTGATCAACAATATCTTTGGCTTTTTCCATCTGCCGGACATGGTCCTGCATGAAAAGGAGGTCTTTTTCGGCTTGTTCAATGCTATTTGTCATCCTTGATACTCCTCAATCTAGTGCGCCTAGCGCTGGACTCGCCCGGACTGATTGCCACCCATCAGTTTTTCAACTTCAGCAACACTCACCCGGTTAAAATCACCATTAATACTATGTTTCAGACAACTGGCTGCTGTCGCAAATTCCAGAGCTTCCTGGGGTGTACCTTTTTGCAGCAGACCGTAAATCAACCCGGCGGAAAAGCTGTCCCCTCCGCCAACCCGATCCACAATGTCAGTTATCGCATATTTTTGGGAGATATAGAAGCCACTCCCGTCATACAGACAGGCGGACCAGTTATTTCGGCTGGCGCTGAGACTTTCCCGTAAGGTAATCGCCACCTTGGAAACATTCGGATAACGTTCCATCACCTGCTGAGCCAGCCGCTGATACACATCTGCATCTAATTCACCAGCGGATACATCCACACCCGATGTAATCCCCAGCGATTTCTGGATATCTTCTTCATTGGCAATACAGACATCAACGGATTTGACCAATTCACCCATCACTTCAGGCGCTGACTTACCGTATTTCCAGAGCTTCGCACGATAATTCAGGTCACAGGATACGGTCAACCCATGCTCCTTGGCCTTTTTCACGGCATCCAAAGCCAGTTCCGCGGCTGATGCGCTCAGGGCGGGTGTGATCCCGCTGATATGGAACCAATCTCCGCCGGTGAAGGCTGCATCCCAATCCAGGCTATCTCTGGGCGCTGTGGCAATCGCGCTGCCCGCCCGATCATAAATCACCTTGGAAGGCCGTTGATTAGCCCCAGCCTCGAGGAAATAAATCCCCATTCGACCTGGCATCAGTTTGATATTCGAAACATCGACGCCAAATTTGCGCACATCCATCAGGCAGGCTTTGCCCAGATCGTCATCCGGCAAAACCGTAACAAATGCCGTATCCAGACCAAAATTCGCCAGAGATACAGCAACGTTCGCTTCTCCCCCGCCAAAAGTGGCTTCCAGAACAGGCGTCTGCATTAATTTGTCAAACCCCGGAGATTTCAGCCTGAGCATGATCTCTCCGAATGTGATAACTCTGGACATCTTACTCTCCTATCATCGCTGCGATCAGCCGCATTACGCAGGGCTGGATCACAATCCCCTGAGTTCCCGCTTAATCGCCTTCAACGTCTCCGCATCGGGTATCTGCTTGTAATAATCATCCAGCGGATAACAACCCGAAACCAGGCCCTTTCGCGGGGCTGTCGTGCAGTCACTGAAGGTCCGGCAGATCTTCCGCCGATTCAATGGTCGCATGTTCAAAATATCATCCGGCAGTTCCGGGTACGATAAGGTGGAACGTCCCAATCCCACAAAATCAACATCACCCTGGCGCACAGCCGCCTGAGCCACATTGGGGATAAATTCCTGCAAGTAACTGTATCCCGAGCCAACCGTCAGCATTTCCGGAACCGCATGTTTGATCTCTTTGGCCACATTCACCAACCGGGCTACGCTGTACAATGGGTCTTCCGGCGGCTCATAACCATCACTCGGTGGATAGTAATGTGGCCGGATCAGGTGGGGACTGTAGTATGGGCTCGAAGCGGAGAAGTTCACCATCTCCACACCCAAATCCTTCAACATCCGCACCAGGGCAATCGGCTCATCCAAATTGATTTCACCGGGATGGTCCGGATCCCCGCCAAAGGCGAAGGGATATTGTCCGTTCTCATCCAGATATTCCAGCATTATACCAATTTTGTCCTCGCCGGGCCGGAAGGGCGGCATGTCATACGAACTGAAGCGCACACCAATGACCAAATCGGGACATTCTGCCTGCACAGCTTTGACAATTTCACGCACAAACCGGGTCCGATTCTCAAAACTGCCACCATATTTTCCCGGTCTTTTCACGGCGCTGAGCAGTTCATGCCCTAAATAGCCATGGCAGTGCTTAATATCCACGAAATTGAAACCGATGGATTGGGCCAGTTTCGCTGCTTTGACATATTCACCGATCAGGTCATCCAGTTCCATATCCGTGATCGGTTCCAGATCGGCAGGGATATTAAAAATCTTATCCAACAGGGGATGATGATAGACAATCTTTGATTCAAGTTTGGTCTTGATATTCGGCCGACAGAAACGACCCGAATGAGTCAACTGGGCACCAATAAAAAGGTCATCACTGGTTCCGAAGGCTTTTTCATGTTCTTCCACCAAAGCCTTGCGGAGCAGATCCACCTGTTTGGCGGTATTTTCCCGCATCATCAATTGGTTGGGGTTCGCCCGTCCTTCCGGCACAACAGCAAATGCTTCCCCACCCCAGATCAGTTTTGCACCGCTCTGACCGAAATGCCGCCAACGGCGGAATACCAGGTCAGACGGATTGCCATCCGTTGCTCCATCCCAACCCTCCATCGGGTGGATGCAAAACCGATTGCCAATTTTGAAGCCGTTGCTCAAGGTCACCGGTTGAGCCAGGGGATTGGCATCACCGGAAATGATCACATTATCAAAGGGTAAATCAATATCCAATTCATTCAAAACTGCAAGAAATTCTTCATTGGATTTCAACAAGTTGAGACGCTTGTAATTTTTATTATTCACCATTACTCCTAAGTTTCCAGTTATTCACTGCAAAAATAATCAGATGAACTCTGGTTCTATAACCGCTGGATGTGAAAACCGCCATCCACGTTGAAGACCTGCCCGGTTGAGAACGGGAAATAATCCGAAGCCACTGCCGCAATCGCCAGGCCAATATCTTCAGGATAACCCCAACGTTTGATCGGCGTCACACCATCGGCGATCAGCCGGTCATATTTCTCACTGACGATCTCGGTTAACGGGGTTTTGATGATGCCGGGACGGATCTCGTAAACATTGATCGATTCTTCAGCTAGCCGGTCGGCATAGAGGGTGGTAATCATCGACACTGCCGCCTTGGAAACACAATATTCCGCCCTGGAAGTGCTCGAGGTGTAGGCGCTGATCGAGCTGATATTCACAATCCGGCCTCGATCCATCTTCCCTTCGGCAATTAATTTCATCATGTTTTTGGCGGTCAGCTGGGTCAGGAAAAATGTTCCGTAGAGGTTAACTTCCAAAACCTCGCGCATCGATTCCTCGGACATTTCCATCATATCCATCCGGACCCGCGGTCCGATACCGGCATTATTCACCAGCATGTCGATCCGGCCATAAGTGTCCAAAACGGCCTGGTTGAGCGCTTCCCGATCGGCAGCCTTGGTGATATCACCCTGGATGGTGATCCCATCCGAACCGGCTTCCCGAACCATTTCAAGTGTCTCAGCCTGTTTTTCCACCGAGCTGACATCATTGATCGCGACCTGCCAACCCACTTTTGCCAACTGATAAGCAATACCCTGGCCAATGCCACGGCTTGCGCCTGTTACAATAGCAACCTTCTTATCCATTTCAGCCTTATCCTTTTATTAATTATTCCTGATCGTAAATGGAGCCATTTCGATATTTGGCCCAGCTCGTCTCAAACCAGGCATCCGTTGAGGGGATTGGACGACAGGCCGCCCAGTGATGGAGCGTCTCTCCATCCGCCCCGAAGCTGGTTTGTAAGACCTCGCCTCGGTAAGAAGAATCCTCGGGGGCAATCCGCCATTCGGCGGATAATTCGGGATGTACCTGCTCGCCATCGGGATCCATGACAATGGAGGATCCGCGGCTGCCCACACCTGCTTTGATTTGATATTCAATCGCCTCCAGATAGACCTGGTGGGCAAAGCAAAGCTGCCTCACCTGGAACGCGTGCTTGATATCCTCACGCCGTTCAAAATGGCATCCCCGTTCCTGGATGGATTGAACCTGCTGCCGCGCTTCCGCCACAGCCTTTTCGATTCCATCCTTATCACGAATGTAGGCGCCAAATTTGGTCATCCGGTTGCGGAACTCATTAAGATCGATTTTCCAATCGATTACAGATTGTTCACTGGCCGAGAGCCAGGCAGTCGCAGAAGCCAAGGCTTCCTCAATCGCAGCTACCCCAGCTTCCTCCACCAGGCTCCAATCCTGATAGCGGTTTGAAATATATTCTGCCACCCGAAAACCCGCCACCTGGCCGGCATTTAAAGCCGAACCGCCTGGCCGAGCTACCCCATGAGAGCCGTTTACTTCTCCAATCGGGAAAAGGTGGTGGACATTGGTGGATTCATACCAGATATTGCCGGATAGGCCACCGTTGTTATGCTGGGCGCAAACGCCGATCTCCAGCGGTTCCTTCCAGAGGTCAATATGATGATCCTGATATAACGCGATTGCATCCGGGTTCATCTTCGCCAATCGTTCAATCGGCGTAGCCTGATCCGCCCCGGAGCGTTCCAGATAAATCCGGGCTTCATCCGGCAACCCTGCGAAGGAAAAACCCTCAGGGTCTGAGCGGAAATCCAAATAAACCTTGCGTTGTTTTACGACAGTTTCAATGTAGATCAGAATATCCACTATTGAAGAACCACCAATGACCTTTCGAGCATCAAAGGGCCATTGGTAACCCTTCAGAAAAACCATTCCGTTCATTTCTCCGGTGGATTTGAAATAGGGACGCATGAACTCCTGTTCATCAGAAATTCCATCCGCTGCCCTGCTGATCACCCGGGGGATAACCTGCATATAGGTTCCGGAGACATTCCACCGAAAACCGGTGGATGCCATACCGTATTGCGATTCAGGCAAGCTGACCGCTTCGGCTCCGGCCATCAAGGCCAGCCCAATTGCGCCGTTATGCATTTTGGGATATACGCTGGATTGGTACAGCCCACCAGGGCCGCCCACAGCGAATACCAGATTCTCATAAAGGTAGGCTTCCAGTTCCCCGTGGTCTGTCACCGCCAATAAGCCGCATACTCGTTTATTTGCCTCATTTAAAGTAACGAGTTGAATGGCTGTCCGTTTTTCTCTGATCGGAATCCCGAGCGATTGCACCTGTTTGATCAGTATTCGGCACATCTCCCGGGAGGTATAAGGTCCGATCGATGTGGCTCTCTGGCGCGGATCATGGTCGGTCTTATATCCCACAAACTGGCCATATTCATCCCGCGGGAAAGGCATACCCAGGTTGACCAGGTTCATGAAACCGCGTGGCGAAAGGCTGGACTCGATCAATGCCAGATCGCCATGCATCGCGCCATTGGCGAAGTAAGTCTCAGCCATATCCACCGGCGAATCCGCTTCATCACCGGACATAGATAATTTGTAATAGGTCTGCTTATCACTACCGGTATTGATCGAGGTGCCCATTTGCAGGCCCTCGCTGAGGATCAAAAGATCCTCTACGCCATTGATTTTCAGTTGGGCTGCGGCATTCAAGCCGGAAGCGCCGCTGCCCAGCACCAATGTGTGCACACGGGTCACCGGGACATCCCAGTCTCGTCCATCAACTTTCAGAGAAATCGGTCTCATTTCAATCACAGCGGTCTCCCAATTTACTCATCTTTTCATTAATTAAATACCTTCAAGTGAATCATCATTTGAAGGTATTTATCTTCATTCCATACGCCTGTCTTAACCCAATCGGCTTTATTCACTCACCGATGCGCCTAAATAGGCGGATTGAACCCGATGATCGTTGAGAAGTTCCTGGCCGGTTCCCTGGATCACGATTTCGCCATCTTCCAACACATAGGCGTAGTGTGCCATCTTAAGCGCCATCCGTGCATTCTGTTCAACCAGAATAATCGTCATTCCTTGTTCCTGGTTGCAGCGAACAATCATCTCAAACACCTGACGGAATAAAATCGGCGCGAGACCCAGGGAAGGCTCATCAAGCAGCAGCACTTTGGGATTGCTCATCAGGCCGCGACCCATCGCTAACATTTGCTGTTCACCGCCGGAAAGCGTCCCGCTGGGTTGATTGATCCGTTCCTTCAGGATCGGGAAAAGACTGAAAACCTCTTCTTCTCGCTCGTCATAGCTGATGTTCGAAGCCAAATAGGCACCCATAATGAGGTTCTCTTTGACAGTCAAGGAGGGGAATATCCGCCGCCCTTCAGGAACCTGGATAATTCCGGTTTTTACCACCTTGTGTGGTGCTGAAGGGATTTGGACGCCATCCAACAGGATTTCACCAGCGCGAGTCTTGACGATTCCCGAGATGGTGTTCAGCAAAGTGGATTTACCCGCCCCATTCCGGCCAATAACGCCAACGATCTGGCAATCCGGCACGACGATATTGATATCGTGTAAAACTTCAATTTTTCCATAACCTGAGTGAAGGTTCTTTATTTCAAGCATCAATATCCTCCTCACCGAGGTAAGCTTTGATCACAACCGGGTCGTTTTGAATTTGTTCCGGCGTTCCCTGAGCAATACTCTTGCCAAAGTCCTGCACGTAGATCCAGTTGCATAATTTCATAATCACATCCATCCGGTGATCAATGATAATGATCGAGAGGTTCAGTTCTTTGTGTAAACCGCTGATCAGGTCAACCAGGTCCTGAATTTCAGAATGGTTGATCCCGGCTCCAGGCTCATCCAGAAGCAGGACTTCAGGCTCAGTCGCCAGCGCTCGGGCAATCTCTACCCGCCGCTGCATCCCATAAGGTAACGATTGAGCAATCTGGTCCGCCTGATCCGCCAGTCCCACCCGTTCCAGCCAGCACATGCTTCTTTCACGGATGTCCTTCTCAAATTTGTGGACTTTCGGCAATGAGAACATGGCGCCAAAGATGTTATAAGACGCTCGCCAGGAATATGCTGTCTTGATTGTCTCAATGACAGTCATTTCCTTGAACAGATTGATATTCTGATAAGTTCTGGCGATCCCCAATCGGTTAATCTCGCAGGGTTTCCTCCCGGCGATGTCCTCACCTTTGTAGATAATGGAACCAGAAGTTGGCTTATAAATACCTGAGATCAGATTCAGAATGGTGGTTTTCCCGGCTCCATTTGGGCCGATAATGCCAACAATCTGGTGTTCATCCAATTGACCATTGAAATCCTGAACGGCGCAAATGCCGCCGAATGTCTTGGCAAGATGCGAGATCGAGATCATAGTGTTGTTTTCCATCTATTCCGCCTCCTGCTGCTTTTTCGCAAAGGCTTTTTTCAGAAATTTCGGAATCCTGATGCTGCCGAACAATCCTTTGGGCATCACATTGATGATGAAAAGGATGATGACACAATAGAGGGTGATCCGCCATTCCGAAGCGAACCGCAAGACTTCCGGCAATGCGAGGAGGATAAACCCTCCCAGGAATGTGCCAATCAGGCTGTCGCGGCCGCCGAAGAAAACGATAATGATCCAGGTGACAGACACCATCCAGCCAAATGAGTTGGAGTCAATATAGCGGTTATAAAAGGCCAGCAACACTCCGGCATAGGCTGCAAACGCCGCTGAGATCAGGAAAATGATCATCTTGTGCTTGACAATGTCAATCCCGGATGACTTCGCAGCCATCTCATTCCCGCGGATAGCCAGGCTGTCCCGGCCAAAATGCGATCTGCGAATGCTCCATACGATGAAATAGCAGACTGCCAGGGAAACAAAAACCAGGGTTGGAGTCGTGATCCTGGGGATATTCGTGAAACCAAGCGAACCGCCGGTTAATTGCACCGATTCGGTAAAAAGCCCGATCATCGCCTGGCCGAACCCAAAGGTTGCCAGAGCGAAGAAGTCCTGCCGAATTCGCAGGGTTGCCAGGCCGACTAAATACGCAACAATCAAAGTCAGCCCGATACTGGCCAGCACCGCAATCGGAAACGGGACGCCAAAAGTTACAACCAGAATGGAAGCGGTATAAGCGCCGAGGCCCATAAAAGCTGCCTGGCCGAGGGAGAACATACCATTCATTCCGGTCAGTAAATGGGTTCCCAAAACACTGATCAGCGTAATCGCTATGGAGGTGCCTACTGTGAGATAATATGTCATTTTCTTCTCCAGTTCTTACGCTTTATCCAGGAAACTCTGACCGGCAACACCTTGCGGCCTGAGCAACAGGAAAGCAACCATAATAAAGAAAATTACGACGGGAGACAATCCGGAACCGATCGTGGAAATAAGAAAAACTTCAATAAGTCCAAGTGCGAATGCCGCGATCGCCACACCTGTCAGACTACCCAGCCCGCCCAAAACCGAAGCAATGAAACCTTTGACCACGACATTGCCGATCTGAGGAGTCAACGAGGCTGAGAGGCCATATAAGACCCCGGACAAACCGCCAAGCAACCCGGAGACGAAGAACGTTGCCAGGACAATAAAGTCCGCATTGATCCCCATCAAACCGGTTGCAATCAGATCGTTTGAAGCCGCCCGGATGGCGATCCCAACCTTGGTTTTCTTCAAGGTCCAGGTTAGGAGCCCGAATGCTAGAATAGTTGCGATCAGGGTCAAAATGTAAGTTGTTGAAATTGTCACCTCACCCACGCGGACGACTTTGGTTTCAATCAGCGTAATCGGGTAATAATCAAATGCCTTACCAAAATAGATGATCAGGATTTGTTGGAGGAGCATCAACATTGTGATGGAAGTGACGAAGAAATAAACCAATTGGCCATTTCTTTTTCGAATCCATCTGAATGCAATGAATTCAATTAAGATTGCAGTGACGGCCCCTGTGAGCATCCCGACCAGGATGACGGGAAATAGAGGCAATCCTAATTTTGTCGCAGCCAAAAAACCTGCATATGCACTGAACCCCAAAACACCGCCATGTGCAAAATTCGAGAACTTCAAGATATTGAAGACCATCGCGAAACCAACGGCTATTAGCGAATAAATAGCTCCCAAAGAAAGGCCGTTGATGATCTGTTGAAGGACGAGTTTGAATTCCATACGAACTCCTTAGGGAAAAGGTCGGGGCAATACAGCACCCCGACCTTTTTTGGAAATAAAATTTTTACTCTACTGCACCAGTTGCCAGGTACCACATATCGAAGACAGCAGCACCATCAACAACCTTCATAATTGCCATGGGCAATGAACTTGGTTGATGATCGGCAGCCATATCAAATGTACCCTGGAAACCTTCGTAACCAGTGATGTTATTCAATGCTTCAGTGATGCAGACTGAGGTGATGTCATCACCGCAGGCTTCAATGGCAGTAACGATCAGGCCAAAGGCATCTGCGCCGGAGAAGGATTGAGCCAAAGGAGCGACGCCAAACTTCGCTTCATATTCAGCAGCCCAAGCCTGGAGTTCCGGATCCTCAGGGTTGATACCGTAAGGATAGTAGACGTTCTTGTTGGCTTCAGGATCGGTGTTCGGGGAAAGCCCTGTCGGTGGGACCGAGTTATCGCTCAGCATTAATCCATCATAACCAAGTTCATACGCCTGTGCAAGGATCAACGGAATTTCAGCAGGATAGCCGGGGAAGAAGATTGAATCCGGATCTTCTGCAATGATCTTGGTCAACTGAGCGCGGAAATCCTGGTCAGTCGAGGTGTATGTTTCTTCAATAACAACTTCGCCACCATTGGCTTCGATCTGGGCTTTGTAGGCCATGCCAATACCAACCGAGTAAGAGTTCTGGCTGTTATAGAGCAAGGCAGTGCGGCGGACGCCCAACTGATCGTAGGAGTACTGGCCCATGATGGAACCCTGAGTTACGTCAGAGTTCTGACCAAGGAACATATAGGTCCAGGGTTCGCCACTTTCCTGTTTGAAAGCGGACTCAACCATGAACAAACCAACGATCGGGACCTGCAGTTCTTCAGCAACGGGGGCAACAGCGATGCCGATATTGGAAATCGGTGGCCCTAAGACGACGGGGACATCATCCTGTTCAACCATGCGGGTGTAGGCATTGATGGCTTCAGTGACGTCACTGCGGGTATCGTAGGTGACGAGTTTCAACAGACGGCCATTGATACCACCAGCAGCATTGATCTCTTCGATCTTCATGGTTGCGGCATAGGTCAGAGGCGTGCTGAGGACGGCCATTCCGCCGGTCTCATCCTGAAGGTTACCGATCAGGATATATTCCTGCTCTTCGGCAACGGCTTCGGTGGCTTCTTCGCCCACGGTCTCTTCGACCACGGCTTCTGTTTCCTCAGCGACTGGAACTTCTTCAGTCTGAGGAGCACAGGCTGCAATCACAAGCATCAAAAGGACTGCAGCAATCAAAATCTTATACAACTTTTTCATGAACATTCTCCTTATAGTTGACGACTAAGCTCTTCGAAAAACAAGTTAGATCTCTGTCCTAAGGTCATTTTCTCCTTTCTTAAACGTACTAGCGACTCATTTTGTCTAACAACAAGTTTGAGCCCCCTAGGAGTTCAAAGCCTGCCACACCCTTTCAGGTGTCAGCGGCAGGTCATGAAAAACAACACCTGTGGCATCCGTCACCGCCAGACCTATTGCGGGAGCGATCGGGATGATGCCGCTCTCTCCGGTCCCCTTTGAACCTTCAGGGCCGGAACCGTCCTGGTTTTCCACCAGAATGGTGATCATTTCATCAGGAATGTCCATAATGGTCGGGATCCGATAATCCAGAGCACTGGCGTTACGCGGCATCCCGTGATCGTCAATCATCAAGTGCTCCATCAGAGAATGACCTAAACCCATGATGGCGCCGCCTTCATCCTGACCTTTGACCTGCATTGGGTTTATTGCTTTGCCGACATCGCCCACCGTGGCGAGCTTACGGACATAAACCATGCCGGTATCCGGATCCACTTCCACTTCTGCCGCGCACATGATCACTTCCCAGAACGAGGCATTTCCTTTTAATGGGTGGTCGGGCAAAATAGCTTCTTTATAGGTACCAAAGCCGATCAACTCACCGGCTGATGGGCCAAAATACCGCAACATCAATTCAGCGTAGGAGTAAGCGGCATTTCCAATCTTGACAATGCCATCCGCAATCGAGATCTCATCCGAATCATCTTTACGGAGTTCTTTGGCAACTGTAATCAGTCGTTCTTTCAAATCCTTACAGGCATTAACTACCGCATTTCCCATAAAGACGGTTGAACGTGATGATGCCGTAATCGCATCATACGGTACCCGGCTGGTATCCGCACTGGTTATGCTCACTTTTTCAAGCGGCACATCCGCGTTATCAGCGGCAATCTGGGCCATCACCGTGCGGGAGCCCTGCCCCATCTCGGACGTACCCACGAGGACTCGCAGGCTGCCATCATAATGCAAACGGACCATTGCTTGTGAAACGGTTGCAGGAGCCGGTGTCTTGATGCCGATTCCCAATCCGCGTCCGTGATTCGGCTTAAGTGGCGTGCCCCAACCGATGGCTTCGGCAGCCTTCTTCAGGTCATCAGCCCACTCTCCGTCAACGGGATTATCTCCGGGGACAAGTTCCTCGCCTTTGGGGACAATATTCATCACCCGGATATCCAGGCGATCCACGCCAAGTTTCTTTGCAGCCAAATCCATGATGGAATCAATAGCCCACATATACTGCGGTGCGCCAAATCCCCGGAAGGCTGTGCCTGGCAAGGTATTCGACAATATCGCTCGGCCAACAATTCTGACATTATCCGGCTTGAAAACGCCGCAACCGGCATAGGATGCCTTGCTCACGATCCTGGGAGTCGCATCCGCATAAGCACCGATCAGAAAGTCTCCGTCCACAATCATGGAGATCAACTTACCGTCTTTCCTGAAACCGGCCTTAATATGCACTTCTGCGGAAGTCCGCCGGACGAGCATGAAAACTTCATCCAACGAGAGCAGCAACCGGGCGGGCCGGTTATTCCTGAGCGCAACGAATGCCATCAGCGCTTCGAACTTGGGGTAACCCTTGCCGCCAAAAGCGCCGCCCAAAGGCGGTGAGACAATCCGTACTTTCGTGATCGGAAGCTGGAGCACCCTGGCCATCTCACGTTGGACCAGGAAGGGATGTTGAACGGTGCTGTAGACCACCACGCCATCATCTTCCGGAGCGCCAATGAACACATGAGGCTCAATGGCAAAATGGACAGTCATCGGGAAGTTAAAAACATCCTCGACATACAGATCGGCTTCAACTTTTTCCGGGTCGCCCCAGCCGAACTTCCATTCATCATATATATTCGTTCTTTTGAAGTCATTTTCCTGGCGTATGGAGGGTTCCTGCACCAAGGGCGCACCGGGCGCCAGGGCCTGATCCACAGTAAACACACCAGGGAGTTCTTCATAATTCACTTTGACGAGGGAAGCCGCATAAGTCGCGATATCCTCCGTCTCAGCCACAACGGCTGCGACCGGCTCACCGTAAAAGTTCACGGTCTTTGTCGCGATCACAGGTTGATCGGGGACAAAGGGTCCAAAGCGGGGCATTGGATCGGGCAGGTCGTCAGCCGTAACAATATCAACTACGCCGTCAACCTGGAAAGCTGCCTCGGTATCAATTGAGAGAATTTTTGCCTTGGGTACTTTGATGCGCACTAATTTGACATGCAGCATGTTTTCCAAGCGCATATCGCCGGTGAATTCCAGCTCGCCGGTGACGCGATCAAGAACGCCTTCTCGTTCAACAGATTGTCCGATGTATTTCTGTGCCTGTTCCATAGGTTTCTCGGGGTGGTTACCGGTCATTATTTTCCGGTGACTTGATTAACAATTTCAGCGAACTCTTCATCCGTGACAAGACCTTGCTTTGCCAGTGAGAGTTCCTTGATCCCGGTCAGGACGGCCAGCTCGTCTTCCTTAGAAAGGGATTCCATGCCGAGGTCGCCAAGCTTCATTTCCACGGACATCAAACCGGATTTCTTGCCCAGAACGTATTCCGCTTCGCGGCCAACCCAGGCGGGATGGATACCGAACATCGCCAGAGGCTGTTTGCGGACCAAATCCACGCCCATCCCGGATTCACGGGTGAAGGTGTAGCGGCCGATAACGGGTTTGGATTGAGCAATCTGGAATTTACTGCGGCGGATAACTTCCATGGAGACATCATAGAGTTTGTCGAACTTGATGTTGCTGTCAACGCCGTAGAGCGTCTTGGCTGAGACGGCGGTCTCATCCAGGGGTGTGTTGCCCGTCCGCTCGCCCAAACCGGCAACTGAGACATGAGCCACTTCCGCACCTGCTGTCATACAAGCCAAGGAGGTCGCTACGCCCATACCAAAATCGGCGTGGGTATGAATTTCAATCCGCTTACCGGTCATGTGTTTGAGGTGTTTAGTTAACCAGACACCAGCCTGGGGTGTCAGTGAGCCGGAGGTATCAACAATGCCGATACCGTCAACAGCTTCGAGTGTGCCAACTTCATTCATGACACGATCAAAGAAAGCAGGTTCTGCGCGGGTGCAATCCATCGGGAAGAGAACGACTTCCAGGCCCTTGTTCTTGGCGAATTTCGCCCAGTGAGAAGCCTTATTAATGACGTCATCCTCGGTCCAATCCTTGAACTGGTTTTTCAAGCGAGGTGTACCCACGGGAAGTTCCAAAATGATGCCGTCAACGCCACATTCGAGGGCCAACTCAACATCGCTGGCCATACCGCGGCTCAGAACGAAAACCTGAGCATTCGGTTTGAGCGCCACAACGCCTTTTGTCGCTTTGACATCTTCCTCGGAGACAGCCGGAAGAGCCACTTCGATCCGGTCCACACCAAGGTCATCCAACATCGCGGCAATCGCGATCTTGTCCTCTGCCCGAAATGCAACACCAGGGCTTTGCTCGCCATCCCGCAGGGTGACGTCGTGGAATTTCAATCGTTCCGGAAGGTCAAAGTCTTTGCGGACTTCTTCGAAATAATCGAAAACACTTACCCAATAATTCTCATTGTGAAATAAAGATTCGTCCATGATTACTCCTATTAAGTCAGTTACATTAATCTTCTACGATAGCAACGGCACGAGTCCAACCTGCGGAACCTCGTTCAATTTTGACCGGGAAGCAGGCCACCTTGAAACCCATCGGGCCAGGGAGCTGATCCAGGTTCGCCATTTTTTCAATTTGGAGATACTCTCTCCGGCGGCCATAAAAATGTGAAGGCCAAAGTTCCTTCTGGTCGCCAGTCTGATGGTATGCTTCCACCATTTTCGCAACAGGCCGGTCAAGACCCCACCCATCGATCCCGATGGTTCGAACACCCTGATCCAGGATGTATTTTGTCGCTTCCATGGTCAGGCCGGATTGGGCGGGAAGATACTTGGTTGTGCCCCAGAACTTGTCCGCACCGGTCTGGATCAGGACGATATCGCCTTCCTGCAGTTTATGATCGATTTTCTCCAACGCTTCCACCACATCGGCTTCGGTAATCCCGGAGCCCTGTTCCAGGTGGCGCATATCCAGAACAACACCATCACCAAAGCACCACTCCAGGGGGATCTGATCAATTGTCCGGGCGGGTTTCCCATCAATTTCGGGACCATAATGCCAGGGAGCATCCACATGAGTACCGGAGTGCGTGCTGGCGGTCACCTGGTCGGAAGCGAGTGCCATACCATTTTCAAAATCGGTTGGGTCAATTTTCGCCAGAGCAGCCAACCTGCGGGCACCTTCGGTGTGCGTTGAATGCGAGATCGAAGGTGGGAAAGGTTCGCTGGCGTAATTCTGGTGAGGCAAACTTAAGTCAATAATTCTTGTCATACGAACAAGCTCCTATTCTTGATACTTCAATGCGGCTGCTTTAACAGCCTCAACGATATTTTTGTATCCCGTGCAGCGGCAATAATTGCCCGAGAGCGCGATGGCGATCTCTTCTTCCGACGGGTTGTGGTTGTTATCCAATAAATACTTGGCGGACATGATCATGCCCGGCGTGCAAAAACCACACTGCACACCGCCCTGATCGATAAATGCCTGCTGGATCGGGTCAAGCCCTTCCGGACCGCCCAACCCTTCGATCGTGACGATTTCATGCCCATCAGCTTCCACCGCAAGCACCAGGCAGGAATTGACGCTCTTGCCATCCATCAGGACGGTGCAGGCGCCGCATTCTCCGATGCCGCAGCATTCCTTGGGGCCGGTGATATTCAACTGCTCACGCAATACCCATAACAAGGTTTTATGCGGTTCAACCGGAATGTTATAAACCTCACCATTGATGGTGACAGTAATCGGATAGGTCCGGGTCTCTGGTATTTGAGTCATGATGCCTGACCTCCAAGTGATTTCAATGCATTGTCCAGTGCCCGCAGCGCTAAATTAATCACCATTGCCTGACGATATTCTTTAGACGCACGCACATCCGTGATGGGTGATGCCGCCTGCATCAATTCGCCAACCAGGGCTTTCTTTGCAGCCGGATCACCTTCCGGATCGCTGAGCAAACCCGAGTCGTCTTCAACGATGAATGGCACCGGAGCAGCCGCTCCGACAGCAAACCGGGTCCTTCCTCCACGGTACACCTGGCAGCAAAGGTTGATCGTTGCCAGGTCCGCCCCACGCCGACGGGTCAGCCGGGTGAAACTGGCGGCTTGATCGCTGCTGGGGATTGGGAGAATAAGGCCGGCCAGAAGTTCGCCCTTTTCGAGAGCATTTTTGCCAGGGCCTAACAGGAAAGAACCAATCGGGAGCACCCGAGAAGATTCTTTACTGATCAATTTGACTTTTGCACCATAAATGAATAAAGGTGGGAGTGAATCTGCGGCCGGAGAGGAATTACAGATATTCCCACCAATCGTGGCCCGGTTGCGGATCTGGACGGACCCCACTTCACTGGCTGCATCTGCCAGCGCGGGGAAATGCTCCAGAATGACCGGATCAGTACTGATTTTCGAGAAAGTCGTCAGGGCTCCGATTTGGATATCCTGACCAACAATCTGAATCCCGGAATTTAACTCCGGCAGGGATTTCAGGTCAACAACAATATCAGGGACGATGTGACGGCTTTTAATTCTGACTAAAAGGTCCGTTCCGCCCGCCAGGAATCTGATACTTCCCCCCTCCTGTTGAATGATATCGAATGCTGCCTTGACGCTTTGAGGCTTGAAGTATTTGAAAGTATCCATAAAGAAATTTTGTTTGGATTAGTTGATTTTTTCCAATAATCTGTCCCTGGAATAGATCCGATGGAAGTGAAGCGCTTCGATCGCCTCATCCACCTTCTTCTCTTCAATCAGGTCCAGGAGTTTTTCGTGGTCGAATTGGGAGTGCTGCGCCATGTTCTGGACCAGCGAAAAGACCGACCGGCTGCGATTCAACTCAGCTTTGTTCCAAAGGTCATCGATTAATTCACAAAGCATGGGATACGGACAATAGGAATAGATCTTCATGTGGAAAGCACGGTTCTCAATGCCGTAGGCATGCATATCGCTTGATTCCACATTCTCATCCATTTCCTGTTTCATACTGCGAAGTTCGTCCATTTCCTTTTCCCCAATATTGGGAATCGCCTCACGCATCGCCAACTCTTCAAGGTGGTAGCGAATGGTCAGGATTTCCTGCAGGGAATCAGCAGAAAATTCAGCAACGTATGGGGAATGATGAGGATCCTGTTTTACCAGACCTTCCGAGATCAATCTGCGGATTGCCTGGTTGACCGGGATGATACTGACGCCTAATTGTTTGGATAATGTGCTCAGGCTGATTTGTTGATCTGGCCGCAAATCCCCACCCAGGATCGCCTCTTTGATCATATCGTAGGCAAAATCCTCTTTGAGCTGTGGCGCTTTATTATTTGTCAGTTCAAATGGGTTATCCATACTTTATATTTTATAAAACATAAAGAATGTTGTCAAGGTGTTAAGTCGAGATTAACAATCATTAAGACAACAAAAAAGAGGTTTGAGCGCAATTTTCACTCAAACCTCTTATCTCTATACGAATTTGGATCAGCCGGCAATATATCCCCGAAGCTGTTCCATCCGTTCCTCAAGCCCGGTCTCCCCGATCATCATGCGCCGAACTGCAAATATTCGGATATCCTCAAGGCCATTCTCGGCGAGCAACTTCTTCAACTCGTCCATGAATATTCCCGAATCGTTTTCTTCGGAAGTGTCCCGGTTTGTACCCAGCATGGTCCCCTTCCCCTTGGTGGTATCCACACCGCAGGAAGGACTGGGGTTCATACCCAAGATGCCAACGATTTCAAATCCAAGCGCCAGGTAGTCCTTGATTTGTTTCACAACAATTTGGGCAACCTCACGGAATTTTTCACGCAGCGGTTCCAGGATGATGTCGCCATAGGCGTATTTTTCCAGGCCCAAAACTTCATATTCGGGACAGGGCATCTGGATGATCCCCAGGCCGCTATCCAGCAGGGTTTTGATCAGCGGCACGTTGGCGCCCTCAAATGCTGCGCCCTGCGGAAAACGGGTGTTAATATTCAGCCAGCAATGACTGATAAAAATCACCCTTCGCTGGCGTTTGTCTTCCAGAAAAACATAACCCAATCTATATGCATCGCCAAATCCGCCATCAAATTGGATATCACCGGTACCCCAAAGGGCCATGAAGAACGGCATTTTCTTATCAACGATATTCTGAAGCGTCTCGGCTGAGCACTTCAGCGTGAAACCGGCCGCTCCCCCATCCACCGGCACAAATTGGCCGTCTTTGCTCTGCCAGTAAAAGTCCTCGCCATCCACTTCCCATTTTACGAGCTGGTCCCAGTCCTTCAGTCGCAAAGGGGTCAGTGGGTTCTCATTTGCTCTCAAGAGCATCGTTCCGACTAATTGGTCAATTGCCATAATTTCTCCTTCGATGGTCAGATGGGGGTCTCCAATTCACCAAGATTATACAGAAAAAAATTTAGAATCCCAAATTTTTAACAAAATTGGGATTAAAGTCACCTGCAAAAACCGATATTGACAAATTCAAGGCTATTTAATATATATTTGTAATGGTATGATAGAAAATCTCAAACAAAATACCGGTAGTTAGAATTTGGAGCAGGAGGAAGAAGTTGAAAATTGTATCCCTTCAGGAAGCTGTGAAATATATCAAGGATTCGGATTTGCTGCTGATTGGGGGATCGGGTGGGGGCCACGCTGTGCCGGAGGCCCTGATCGTCGCCCTCGAAGAGCGTTTCCTTGCTGAGAACCAACCCCACAACCTCACCCTCCTCCACCCGGTGGGAATCGGCGACAACATCAGCCAGGGCGTCGGGCATCTGGCGCATCCCGGCTTGGTCAAGCGGATCGTGACCGGTGCGCTGGTCAACAGCCCCGCCTTCCAAAAACGGGCTGCCGAGGATACCGTTGAAGCTTATACCCTGCCCCAGGGCGCTCTCTCCCAACTCATGCGCGAAATGGCCGCAGGCCGGCCCGGGCTGCTCTCTCATGTCGGTTTGCACACCTATATCGACCCCCGCCAGGATGGCGGCCGCCAGAGTCCCTCCGCCAAGGAGGATCTGGTGGAACTGGTCGAATTGGATGGCAAGGAATGGATTTTCTATAAACCCTACAAAGTGGATGTTGCCTTCCTGCGGGGCACCACCGCTGACGAAGACGGCAATGTCTCCATGGAGAAAGAAGCCGTATTCGGTGAAATGCTCCCCATGGCTCAGGCTACCCATCGAAACGGCGGTCTGGTGATCGTTCAGGTTGAACGGATCACCCAACGCGGCACCATCCCCGCCAAGAACATCAAAATCCCCGGCATGTTGGTGGATCTGCTCGTTGTGGACCCTCACCAACGGCAAACTTATCTGACCGATTACAGTGCAGCATATGCCGGTGAGATCCGCCTGCCCAATGACTCCATCACCCCGCTCCCGCTCGATGTCCGTAAGATCATCGCCCGGCGCGCGGCCCTGGAACTTCAGCGCAATGCCATCTGCAACCTCGGCGCTGGCGTGTCCACCGGGATAGGCACAATTGCTGCCGAGGAAGGCATTGCGAACGCCATCACCCTGACCAACGAACAGGGCCTGAATGGCGGCTCACCATCATCTGACGCCGGCGCCGCGATCAATTACACCTCCATTGTGGATCAGCCCTACCAATTCGATTTTTACGATGGCGGTGGCCTTGATCTGGCGTTTCTTTCCTTTGCCGAGGTGGATGTCCACGGCTCCGTCAATGTCAGCCGCTTTGGTGACCGGATCATCGGTGTCGGCGGCTTTATTAATATCAGCCAGAATGCCAAGAAAGTGATTTTCAGCGGCACGCTGACTGCCGGTGGCCTGGACATTGCCATTGAAGACGGCAGTTTAACAATCAAAAAAGAAGGCCGGAGCAAGAAATTCGTCTCCACCCTCCAACAGGTGAGTTATAACGGCGAATTCGCTGACCAACGCGGCCAGGAAGCGCTCTATATCACCGAGCGAGCGGTCTTCCGCAAGAAAGCCGGCCAGCTCGAACTGATTGAGATCGCCCCTGGCGTCGACCTTGACAAAGATGTGCTGGGCCAGATGGAAATCCTCCCTCTGATCTCTCCTGATCTGAAATTGATGGATGAACGGCTCTTCCGGCCTGAGCCGATGGGACTTGACGAGGACCTGCGATCCAAACCTGCGATGAATATTCCCGAGCGATTACGGGAGGATAGATAAATGACTGAACCAATGAAAGACGGATTCTTTGAGGAGACGGATGCCATTCAGGTGACCACACCTGCCGCGAATGTCGCCCAGATCACGATCCAATCCAAACCGCTGGGCGTACTGCGCCATTCGGTAAAACGGGCACTGATGGCCACTTTGCGGGAACTGGAGAGCAATCCGGAAATCCGCTGCGTACTGCTCACAGGTGTTGGAAACTCGTTTTCAGTCGGCTCGGATATCCACACTTTCAGCCCGGAACCGGGCTGGCTGCTCGAAAACGATTATTGGGAATCGACCCTGAACCAGATGCTCGAGGATGCCCGCTTCCCGGTCATCGCGGTTTGCAACGGATTCAGCTTCGGCGGCGGTGCGGTGCTCTCGCTGGCCTGTGATTTTCGCATCGCTGCCGATACTGCCAAGTTCGGCTTCCCCGAAGTCAAGGTTGGCGCATTTGCCTCCGGCAGCGGGACTCAGCGACTGCCCCGCCTTGTTGGTCGGGGACGAGCGCTTGATTTACTGCTCACCGGCCGCACTGTGGATGCCGAAGAAGCTCTCCGGATCGGTCTGGTCGAATATGTTTTTCCTGCCGACCAACTCATGGAAAAAGCCCTGGATATCGCTCGAACCATCGCATCCTACTCCCGCACCTCCATCGAGTCCACTAAGAAATGCGTCAATGTGGGCCTTCGGGAGGGTATGGAAAAAGGGCTGGCAACGGAAAGCGACCTGCGGGTGAAGACCGGTGGCAACGCCGACGCTCTTGAAGGGCGCAACGCCTTTCTGGAAAAACGTTCACCCCATTTCAATCAGGATTAGAACAGGGCAGCCATGCGTTACCTGACCTATCTGGATGAGAGTGGAAATCCCCGCCCGGCCTGTCTGCTGAATGGGCATGGAGTCGATGTCCTGCGCGCACTGCAGATTTTTGTTGAAACACATGCCACACCAAATTTTTACATATCGTCCGTAAAGGCCATTCTCGCACTCACCAAAACCCAAAAAGACATCCTGGAGCAAGCCTGCAAAGAGCATCTGGCACAAGGCAACGAGCTTGATCTTGATAAGGTCACCCTTGCCCCACCCATCCCGAACCCCGGCAAGGTGATCTGTATCGGGTTGAATTATCCATCCGGCCCGGATAGCGATCGTTCGGATTATCCCGTCGTTTTCATGAAACCGGTCAGCGGCTTGTCAGCCCACAACACCCCGATCAAAATAGCCAGCGCCTGCGTTGATGTTCATTTCGAAGCCGAGCTGGCGTTTTCCATCGCTGACATCTGCCACAACGTTCCCCTCGCAGAAGCCCGGAAACATATCGCTGGCTATACGATAGCCAATGATGTTGGCGACCAGACGGTTGAAAAACGCACCTCCCAATGGACCAGCGGGAAGATGTTTGACACCTTCACTCCCACCGGTCCGGTCTTCGTGACGGCAGATGAAATTACCGATCCGCAGGATTTGATGATCCGGACCTGGCGTAATGGTGAATTGGTACAGGAATCCTCCACCGGCGACATGCTATTCAAAGTGGATGAAATCCTGGCCTATCTTTCCACCCTGACCACCCTTAATCCTGGCGACCTGGTTCTGACAGGCAGCCCCAAGTTATTCCATGGCGAGCTGGTTCCCCAGCCGCCCCTCCAGCCTGGTGATGAAATTAAAATTACCATTACCTCACTGGGCACCCTTTTTAATCGTGTCGAACAAGGAGAGTAA
>CAYUSC010000001.1:13085-37911 GCA_964447265.1 uncultured Candidatus Brevefilum sp. | reverse complement strand
GCGGTGGCCAACCTTCAAATCGGTGACCGGGTGACCGTGGAGCCGGTGATTGCTTGCGGGAAATGTCATTTCTGCCTGCGCGGGCAATACCACCTCTGTCAGGATGTCAGCTTCCACTATCGTCGCGGCCAGGGCGCTTTCGGCGGCTATTTCATCGCCCCCGCCCGATATGTCTTCCGCCTCCCTGATTCGCTTTCGATGGAAACCGGTGCACTGGTGGAGCCTCTTTCCGTGGCCCTGCACGCCGTGAATAAATGCGGGATGCGCCTCGGTCAATCCACCGCCGTCTTTGGGGCCGGTGCAATTGGATTACTCGTCGTGATGCTGGCCAGCCGCCTCACCCAGGGCAAGACTTTTTCGATTGACATCAACGAGTTCCGACTGGGAAAAGCGCTCGAACTCGGCGCCTCAAGGGTAATTAACAACCTTGAAGAAAATGCAATTGAAACCATCCTCGATCAGACGGATGGCCTGGGTGTGGATTTCTCTTTTGAGGCGGTCGGCTTTGCCCAAACTCTGGAACAAGCCCTGCAGGCTGTCCGCAAAGGCGGCCTGACGACTCTGATTGGCATCTTTGAGGATCCTTTCCCCAAAGTGCCGGTCAACCTGTTTATCCAAAAAGAAATCACCCTCGCCGGGTCACAGGGCTACAACTGGGATTTTCAGGACGCTCTCACAATCCTGGATCAGAATAAACTTTCACTCGATACCCTGATCACTCACCGGTTCCCCCTTGAAAAGGTGGAAGATGCCTTCAAATTGCTGACCACGCGTGGGAACCAGGCTATCAAAGTGCTGATTGAGATGTAGATTTATCCGATTTACATGTCACATCAGCGGATTTAGCACGGATATTTCAACTTAAAACGCCTCCTGTTTTAGGAGGCGTTTTGTGATGTTTAGACAATTACCCGGACTGGAGTCCGATTTTTCCAGCGTTATCGGCTGGATTTTAAACCTAGGCTTTACAGCATGCCCTGATTGATCTTATCCAGGCTCTCCTTCGAAGGACGCATCTTGCTAACCGGAACTCTGTTCAGCGGTTCGTCCGTTAAATTCATGAAATCATAGAGCGAAGGTTGGTTCGGATCAACATAGATCAACCCGGTAACGAGATAGTGATCCCGCTCACCTTCCTCAAGGATTTTCAAAGCCTGCCATTTATTCGTGGGGTCGTAATCGGTTTCCAGTTTCTTCAGGACAACCACCGATCCATCGTGGAGGGTGACCTCCTTGAACGAGCCTTCCTCAAATTCATCCAGAATGATCGCCCGCCGGGTGGGAACAAAGGATATGTCATGCAACGGCGCCTCGTGCTGGCGGCCCCACTGATAGGAATGGAGCGTATCTTCCCGGTTATTAAAACTCACGCAAGGGCTGATGATATCAATCACCGAAGTGCCGTTATGGCTCAGAGCAGCCTTCAGCAGCTCCCGCACCTGTTTGGGATCGCCGGCAAATGAGCGTGCCACAAAGCTGGCGTTTCCAACCAGAGCTTCCTTGACAATATCGATCGGCAGGAAGGGGTTCATCCCCTGATGCTTGAGTTCCAATCCTCGTTCCGCCGTTGCGGAGAACTGGCCTTTGGTCAGGCCGTAAACGCCATTATTTTCGATGATATAAACCATCGGCAGGTTTCTTCGGATGAGATGTTTGAACTGTCCAATCCCGATGCTGGCCGTATCGCCATCACCGGAAACGCCAAGGACCTTCATGGTGCGGTCCGCAAAAGCGGCGCCCAATGCCAGGGACGGCATCCGGCCATGCAAGCCGTTGAAACCAAAGGATTTTCCCAGGAAATACGTCGGGCTTTTGCTGGAGCACCCAATCCCGCTGAATTTAACAATCCGCTCCGGAGCGATGTTCATCTCAAAGCAAGCCATGATGATTTGCGCTGAGATCGTGTTATGGCCGCACCCCGGACAAAGGGTGGAAACTTCACCCCGATAATCCGAACGAGTCAGGCCAATCTGATTGGTTGAGACTTCTTTTTCAGCCATATTCCTAGCCCTCTCTTTCCATAACGGCATTCACAACCAGGTCCGCCGTCATCGGCAGACCATCCATAAAGGCAATCGAGACCATTTTTTCGGTCAAATTGCAATAATCCAACGACAGGATCTGGTGCAGTTGCCCGTCCCGGTTCAACTCGGCCACATAGTTGACATCATGCGCCTCGATGAACTCACGGACCTCCTTCGAGAATGGCAATGCCCGAATGCGCATGAAATCGCATTTGATTCCCTTTGCTTCCAGTTTATCCTGAGCTTCCAAAATCGCCGGCTCGGTGGAACCCATGCCGATCAACCCAATCCTGGCCCCTTCCAAACGGCGATATTCCGGCTTGGGGAGGTCTTCGCGGGCGTTTTCGAATTTCAGCTTGATCCGGTCCATTATCCGCACCCAAACATCCGGTGCTTCGCTGTAGTTGCCATATTCATCGTGCCCGGTGCCCCGGGTGAAATACGGTGCTTTCGGATGATTGTTGCCCATCAACGTGCGATAGGGAATGCCATCGCCATCCACATCCAGATAACGGCCCCAGTCCCGGCCAAATTTATCTAAATCCTCTTCCCAGAGGATCTTGCCGCGCTGAATCGGCCGGTCGGGATATTCAAATTTCTTGGTCATCCAGAGATTCATCCCCAAATCCAGGTCGCTCAGGATGATCACCGGGGTTTGATATTTTTCTGCGATATCAAAAGCCTGCCAGCCCAATGTAAAACATTCGTTGACGGAGGATGGAATCAAAATGATCTGGTTTGTGTCCCCATGTCCCAGGAAGTACGTCAGGTTAAGATCACCCTGTCCTGTACGGGTCGGAAGCCCGGTGCTGGGGCCAACCCGCTGGACATCCCAGAGCACCAGAGGAACCTCGGCATAATATGCCAGGCTCATGTATTCGGTCATCAGGCTGACGCCGGGACCGGAGGTCGAAGTCATCGAGCGAATCCCTGCCCAACCTGCGCCAATCGCCATGCCAATTGAAGCCAGTTCATCCTCCGCCTGAACAACGGCAAAGGTATTTTTCCCGTTTTCGGGATCCTGTCGCAGCTTTGGGGCAAAGATATTGAGCGATTCCGCCAAACTGGTTGCCGGTGTAATGGGATACCAGCCGCAGAATTCAAAACCGCCATAAACCGCTCCCAGCGCGCCAGCCGTGTTGCCGTCGGTCATGATGTACCCTTCAAGAGGCGGCATCGTCTCAACGGAATAACGATCCTTCTTTTCCAGATTATCTCTGGCCCAGTCCGCCGCCAGCTTCACCATTGCGAAGTTGCTTTCGGCAACCGAAGTCTTCTGCTTGAATTGGTCCAGTAAAACCTGGTGAACCACATCAAGGTCGATACCCAACATCTGGGCTACAACCCCAACATAGACCATATTCTCCATGTAATCCCGGAGGTTACGGGGCACATCGGCTTCGTTGATCAACTGTTTGACAGGCATGGGATAGGCAATCACATCATCCCGGTGGATCGGCACAGCGATATGATCGGCATAGAACACGACACCGCCAGGGACGTTGTAATCAAGGTCCTCTGAAAACGTGGTGGAGTTCATCTGCACAATAATGTCATCATGCGCCACCCGAGCCAGGTAACCATCTTTGGAAACCCGGATGGAAAACCAGGTGGGCAGACCTTTGATGTTGGAGGGAAAAATATTCTTTCCGGATACGGGGATCCCCATGTGGAACATGGCTCGCAGGAGGGTTGTGTTGGCTGTGGCGCTGCCAGAGCCATTAACCGTGCAAACTGTCATGCAAAAGTCATTAACAACTTTTGACATCATCTGCCCGGCTTCCGATTCCTTTTTCATCGAGGCTCCTTTCAAAAAGCTATTCAAAAGGTAGGTTTGTTGGTTGTGTTTCACGCTGGAAGAGCAGGTCCATATGCGTAATCAGGGCCTGGTAACCAGCCAAATAGTCGTGCCGAGCGATGGCATCCACCATCTGTTGATGGAACTGCCAGACACGCTCAAGATATCTTCGGTCTTCATAGACGCTCAGACCTACGGCATCATAGATATCCCAATAAGATTCGAGAATGCCCTGCACAAATTCGTTATCCAGCCGGCGATAAATGATCATATGCAGCCGGCGATGTTCGGTTTGGGGAATTTTGATCGGATCAGATTGCAGTTTTTGATTGGCAATTCGAATGACTTCCTGCAGCTCTTCCACATCAGCAGGCGTCAAGCTGCTCACAGCCTGATACCAATAGGATGCTTCGATATGATTGCGAAGATCGGAATAATGCCGGAAGGAATCCGGTTTGACACTGACCGCGAAAGCCAGACTTTTCGTCACTGCCGGGGCAAAGCGGTAAGGCACGCACTTGATGCCTGTCCGGGGTTTGACTTCCACCAGACCCATTGTCCGCGCAACCTGCAATTCCTCCCGCAGTGAAGCAATGCTGATGCCAAGTTCGTCACTTAAATCGTTCAAACTGGGCAGCGTTTCAACGCCCTCGGCTATTTGGCGCGCGAGATAGGTCATAAAATTGGAGAGTTGGTGGGAAGGGGATGAACGTTTCATGGTGAACTTATTTCAATTAATCTGATTAATCAGATGATTGTAAATACGAGTATATCACCGACTGCGTCTGGCGTCAATGATTTGAAAAGTGTTACAATTCTCCCTTGCAGAAATGGCATCCCCATCTATACAACCAGAAAGCCAATCCAATGAACTTGATCAAAACCATTGCTGAACAGTTAAACCTGCCCGCCGGGAAGGTTCAGAACACCATTGACCTATTTGAACAAGGCAACACGATCCCCTTCATCGCCCGTTACCGCAAAGAAGTGACCGGGACGCTGGATGAAGAGCAAATTCGCAATATCAATGAGACCTGGGAGCGCCTGAAAAGTCTAGGGGAACGGCGCGAGGTCATTCTCCAATCCATCTCCGAACAGGGCAAGCTTACTGATGAGCTTAAAACCGCAATTCTGGAAGCGTCCACCATGACCGCCCTCGAGGATCTTTACCAGCCCTACAGGCCGAAACGTCGGACTCGCGCGATGATCGCTCGCGAAAAAGGCCTGGAACCGCTGGCAGAGCTGATCATCCACCAGGAGATCATGCCAAAAAGCCTTTCCGCGATCGTTCAGCCGTTTCTGAATGAGCAAGTGACTTCCATTGAGGACGCTTTGTCTGGCGCAAAGGACATCGTGGCGGAAGATATCAGCGAAAACGCCATTGTCCGCCAGCTCACCCGTGAAAAAGGGATGAATTTCGGCAAGATTTCATCCGAAAAAGTTCCGGACGCTACCGATGAGCGTGAAGTCTTCCAAATCTATTACCAATTTGAGAGTTCGCTGAAATATCTCCGCCCCCATCAGGTCCTGGCGCTCAATCGGGGTGAACGCGAGAAAATCCTACGGGTTAAGATCACCATTGATGAACGCGATTGGCGCACGGCTATCCGCAGCCAATATTCGCCGGATCGCCGGTCCCTGTTCTTTGACGCCCTCAATGAAGCCTCGGATGATTGCGCCAACCGGCTGCTCTTACCTTCCATCGAACGTGACATCCGCAACTCACTCACAGAGACCGCTGACGCCCATGCGATCAACCTCTTCTCCAGCAACCTCAAAGCGTTGCTGACCCAACCCCCTTTGGCGGACCAGGTCATTCTGGCCATTGATCCCGGTTACCGCACCGGCAGCAAAATCGCCGTGATTGATGAAACCGGCAAATTGCTGGAAACCGGGACGATCTATCCCCATCCGCCGCAAAACCAGCAGGAGAAATCCAAACAAATCATCAATGCCCTGATCGCCAAACACCATATCACGCTGATCGTGATCGGCAACGGTACGGCTTCCCGCGAGACGGAGATGCTGGCAGCGGAGATTACGCGGGAAAACCCCAATCTTCATTACCTGATCACCAGCGAAGCCGGCGCGAGCGTCTATAGCGCCAGTAAGCTGGCCCGCAAGGAATTCCCCGATCTGGATGTCTCCATCCGCGGTGCGGTTTCCATCGGACGCCGGGTGCAGGACCCCCTGGCGGAATTGGTTAAAATCGATCCAAAATCGATTGGCGTGGGACTCTATCAACACGATGTGAACCAGGCTAATCTTAACAATGCCCTCGATCAGGTGGTCGAATCGGTGGTGAATTCCGTCGGCGTGGAATTAAATACGGCCTCCGGCGCGCTGCTCACCCATATTGTAGGGGTTGGGCCCAGCCTGGCTGAAAAGATCGTCCAATATCGTGAAGAAAACGGCCCCTTCCAAACTCGGGAGGCGGCAAAATCGGTGCCCGGTATGGGTCCAAAGTCCTATGAGCAGGCTGCCGGTTTCCTGCGCATTCGTGATGGTGAAAATCCACTGGATGCCACAGCCATCCACCCGGAAAGCTATGCCATCGCATCAAAAGTATTGGATCTCATCCAACTGCCACCGAACACTACCACCGCCAACCGGGTCAATTTTGTCCAAAAATTCATTGGAAATACAGACCTCGATAAACTGGCGAAATCATTAAATACCGGCGTCCCCACCCTGACGGATATCCTGAACGAGATCGCCCGCCCCGGACGCGATCCCCGCGAGGACCTTCCCAAGCCCATCCTGCGGGTTGACGTGCTAAAAATGGATGACCTGACGCCGGGAATGCAATTAAAGGGTACAATTCGGAATGTTGTTGATTTTGGCGCATTTGTCGATATTGGCGTCAAAACCGATGGGCTCCTCCATCGTTCAAGAATTCCGCATCAAACCCAATTACAGGTCGGGGACATCATCAATGTCATCATCCAATCCATTGATAAGGATCGGAACAGAATTTCCCTTGAGATGAAAGAAAGCCATCCTTCATGACCGTTCAAGCTGCAGAGAGCATCTCTGAATTCAGTTTTCAAACAAAGTACCAGACCAATCGGAAATCCGCTGGTTTGTGGATTCTCTCTCATGCAATTCACCAATGGCCCTGGATCATCATGGCGCTGATCGGCGCGATCGGTAACGCCGCGCTGGCCAGCGTCGTGCCAATTTACATCGGCAAAGCGTTCAACGAAATCATCAAGGATGCACCATCTCTGGCTGTCATCGGTCGCTACGCACTCACCATCGGTATCTCTCAAGTTCTGCGGGGCCTGCTGCAATTCACCCGCAATTTTGGTTTTGAGATCATCGCCCAAAAAATTGAGCGGGTCGTTCGCCAGGAGCTTTATGTCAACCTCCTCGGCAAGAGCATGACCTTCCACAACCTTCAATCCGTGGGTGATTTGATGGCGCGGGCAACCAACGACGTCCGCGAAGTGAACTATATGTTCAGCCCGGGGTTCAATCTTGTGATTGGCTCACTGAACTTTCTCTTTATCCCGCTTTTCGTTGGACCGACCTACAATGCAGCGCTAATCCTGACACCCGCGATCTTTATCGTGCTTTATTTCCTCGCCCTCTGGCATTATCTGAGGATCCTCAATCCGGTCACAAACACGGTGCGACAAAATTTCGGGCAGCTCAACAGCCGCCTGGCCGAAGCCATTGATGGGGTTGAGATCGTCAAGGGATCCGCCCAGGAAGACGCCGAAATCGACCGTTTCAGCCAAAATGCAGTCGCATACCGGGATGCTTCCGTTCGCCAGGGCGATATCGAAAGCCGGTTTCTACCCATGCTCCTATTGGGGATTACCATGGGGGTCGGTTTAGGTCATTCGCTTATCCTCCTGCAGCAAGGCGCGATCAATATTGGCGATGTCATCTCCTATTTTGGCACGCTCTCTCTGCTGGGCTTCCCCACGTTCACCTCACTGTTCGCCTATTCTCAAATCTCCCTGGGATTCGCCGGCGCTCGCCGGATCCTCCAGTTGATGAACACTGAAAACAAGCTGGACCAGAATGTCCAGGGTTTCAATAAACCCATCAAGGGTGAAATATCTTTTGAAAATGTGTCTTTCGGTTATAACGACGAAGAAACAAACCTTGAAGATATCAATATCAGGATCATCCCCGGTCAGACGGTCGCCATTGTGGGTCAAACCGGTTCCGGGAAGACCTCGCTGGTCAAACTGATCAACCGGACATTCGATGTCCGCACCGGCTCGGTCAAAGTGGATGGCGTTGACGTCCGGGATTGGTATTTGGAAACTCTGCGCAATCAGATTTCCATCATTGAACAGGATATCTTCCTGTTTTCCCGTTCCATAGCGGATAACATCGCCTTTGGCAAACCTGAGGCCTCCCGCGAAGAGATCATTCAAGCCGCCAAAGAAGCTCAGGCTCATGAATTCATCTTATCCTTTGAAAAAGGGTACGACACGATCATTGGCGAACGCGGCGCCACGCTTTCCGGCGGCCAGCGTCAGCGGCTTGCCCTGGCCCGCGCTTTCCTGACCTCCCCGCGCATCCTTATCCTGGATGATTCAACCAGCGCCATCGACAGCGAGACCGAAGATAAGATCCAGCAGGCCATCTTCCGGGCAGCGGAAGGCCGCACCACGCTGATCATCACTCACCGTCTTTCACAAATCCGCTGGGCAAACCAGATTATCGTCATGCGCAAAGGGAAGATTGCCGCCATCGGCACGCATGAGGAACTAATGGAATCATCCGCTTCCTACCAGAAAATATTTAGCGAGTAATCATGGGTTTCTTTTCAGGCTTAGGCGCAGAACAATACGATCGGCAATATACCGACAATAAACTCTTCAAACGGATTGCAGATTATTTCAGGACCCAATCGCAACGCCTGATGGTCATCGTTATTACGATCATCGTCCGCTCCGCCATTGAAGCGGCTTTGCCCGTAATCGTGGCCAAAGGGTTGGACCAGGTGACCGGCAAGGCCATCTCGACCCAATTCATTCTGACCCTTTCCGGAATCGTCCTCGTTTTGGGGATTATTGGTTGGTTAGGCAATCTGCTCATGCGGCGCAATTCAGCCCGGACCATCGCCGAATTGATCCGCCAACTCTCGACGGATGCCTTCAAGGCTTCGGTCCGTGAGGACCTGTCGTTCCACGATAACTTCTCCTCGGGCAAGATCGTCTCCCGGATCACTTCCGATACCCGGGAGTTTGGACAGCTCGTCACCATCACAACCGATGTCCTCATGCAGCTATTCTCTTCGCTCATCCTGGCTGTCATCCTGATTCAAACCGAATGGCGGCTGGCGCTGGCAATCTTCCTCCTGGTTCCGTTGCTTTTTGTCATGGTGCTTCAATATCGCCATGCCGCCCGCAAAGTGACCCGTGAGGGAATGCGCGCAATGGCCAATGTCAATTCCACCATCAAAGAGACCATCAGCGGGATCGCCATCGCCAAGAACTTCCGCCAGGAAGAATCGATCTACAAAGAATTTGATGAGGCGAACAAGACGTCGTATAAAGTCAATATTAAGCGCGGCTTCATCCTCTCCATCGTTTTTCCAATCCTGAGGTCGGTCAGCGGGATCGCCACGGCCTTGTTGGTCTATTTCGGCGCAATGACCGTACTGCAAGGCATCGTCACAGCCGGCGCCTGGTACCTTTTCCTCTCCACCTTAGACCGATTCCTTTATCCTGTGATGAGCATCTCCTCCTTCTGGACCCAGGTGCAGACCGGGCTTTCAGCAGCGGAACGGATCTTTGCCTTAATTGACGCCAGGCACTCCGTCCAGCAAATCGAAGATATCCAGCCGGATCGCCTGGTCGGCCGGATTGACATGAACCATGTGAATTTCAGCTACATGCCGGATGAACCCATCCTGCAGGATTTCTCTCTGCACATCAACCCTGGCGAAACTCTGGCCCTGGTGGGACACACCGGCGCCGGCAAGACCTCCATCGGCCGCCTGATCACCCGCTTTTACGAATTTCAGGAGGGCGAGATCCTTTTGGATGGCATGGATATCCGCCGCTTCAACCTGATCGCATTGCGCCGTCAGATGGGGATCGTCTCCCAGGTGCCCTTCCTGTTTTCAGGCACTGTGGAAGAAAATATCAATTATGGCTGCCCCGGCTGCGCCAAAACGGATATCCTGCGGATTGCCCGCCAAATCGGCGACGGTGAATGGCTGGAAACCTTACCTAATGGTTTGGATACTCAGGTTGGCGAACGCGGCTCGCAGCTTTCAATGGGGCAGCGTCAGTTGGTAGCACTGATGCGGGTGCTGATGCAGAAACCATCCATCTTCATCCTTGATGAAGCCACCGCCAGTATTGATCCCTTCACCGAGACCCAAATCCAAACCGCTTTGGACTTGATACTGGCGGAGACCACCAGCATCCTGATCGCCCATCGCCTTTCAACGGTTAAGTCCGCAGACCGAATCCTGGTCATGAGACAGGGTGAGATCATCGAAGAGGGCAACCATCAGGAACTTCTGGCTCATGGGCAGCACTATGCCGAACTCTATAACACCTACTTCCGCCATCAATCTCTGGCCTATGTGGAAGAATCCAGGAAATATGTCAGGAAGTAACCAGGCCATAATCCCAAATCCAACCTTCAGCAAGCCTTTCAGAAACTAAAATAAAACGCTCACATTTGGGGAGATAATTGAAAATGAAACACAAACCCTTTTTAATCGGGATCGTTGTGATCCTCGTTCTCGGTGGGATCAGTCTGGGAATCATCCTTTTACTGACCTCTCCCACAGTTCCACGGGATGCGACAGAATCCTCGCCAACAGAAGTCACCGGGATGGCAACCGATCCCAATGAAGAAACGGCCTGCCAAGCTTTGACGGAATTTCTCAACGCTCTCAATTCCGGGGACTATGCGTCAGCGGATAAACTGTATGGCGGTTCCTATGACGTTCTGACCGGTTACAATCCTGACCTAGACCCGGCCGATCACGCGGCTTTGCTGGAACACGGCTGTACGACCAATGGCCTCAATTGTCTTCTTTTGAAGAGCGCCACTTTGGATCAGGTGATTGATAGTTACGAGTTCGTTTTCACTGTCGAGCTCCAAAATCAGGATGGCAGCCGTTTTGAAATTGGTCCCTGCTGTGGTGAGGATGAAACGAACTTCACGCCCACAACCGATTTCACTTTCACCGTCATCTGGATGGACGAGGGCCAATATCAGGTCATGGATTTGCCACCGTATACGCCCTAAACTGTGCTTAATCGAGAAAAACACCACCGCAATTTTGTTGTAAAACTATTGTCATTTTCCGGTTCGATGCTTGACTTTTAATTATGCTGCTTTTAAAATTCAGTTGGCAACTGTTGGAAGTTAATGGGAAGAGCCCGCTTTTTTCTAGGCGGCACCGAAGGGGCAAAGCCACAAGCTGAAACTCTCAGGTAAACGGACCCATTAAATAGACACCTCTGAAATACCGGCCATCGCTTCGTTTGACGAAAAGATCCCCAAGGTAGTAAGACAGAGGATAAGCTAAATTCTTTGTCCAATACTTATTATTAGGAGTGAATAAATGAGCACACCAAAGGGATTAAAATACGCAAAAACTGATGAATGGGTCAAACTTGATGGTGATGTCGCCACAATCGGCATTTCCGACTATGCTCAGGATCAACTTTCCGATGTCGTCTATGTTGAACTCAATGTTGAACCTGGTGACACCGTCAGCAAGGGCGACACCGTTGCGACTGTCGAATCTGTCAAAGCTGCTGCAGATGTGAACTTCCCCGCTGATGGCGAAATTCTCGAGGTCAACGAAGCTGTGACCGAAAATCCGGAAACCTTGAACTCAGATCCCTATGATAAGGGCTGGCTGCTCAAAATGAAACTATCAGATCCCTCCCAATTGGATGGTCTGATGGATGCAGACGCCTACGACGCCTACAACGAAAGCCGTGAGGGATAATGTTCACCCCTCACACTCCCCAAGAAGTTGAGGAGATGCTGAAGGTCATTGGGGCTGAGACAATCGAAGAACTTTTCGACAAGGTTCCGGAGAATTTCCGTTTTCCGGAACTTAATATTCCTGCGGGGCTTTCCGAAATGGAAATCGCCGCCGAACTTAAGGAAATTGCCTCGGCAAACGCGACCACGGATGATTTCGTTTCATTCCTCGGCGCAGGCGCTTATAACCACTACATCCCTGCCGCCGTGGATATGATTCTGCGGCGCGGCGAATTTTATACCGCCTACACCCCCTATCAACCGGAAGTATCTCAAGGAACCCTCCAGACGATTTTTGAATTCCAGTCCCTGATGACGGAATTGACCGGCATGGATGTGAGCAATGCCTCACATTACGATGGCGCAACGGCAACCGCCGAAGCCGCCAACCTGGCCTATCATTTCTTCCGCGGGAAACGCAAGAAGATTCTGGTCTCTCGTTCCGTTAATCCCCAATATCGTGAAACCCTCCGCACCTATATGCAGGGTCTGGAAAACGTCCATGTGATCGGTGACGAACCTGCCGCGGGCACCTCGCCAGACCTCAATAAAATGCTGGCCTTGATTGACAAGGACACCGCTCTGGTCATTGTCCAATATCCCGATTTCTTCGGCCGCGTTATTGACTACACGAAGCTTGTGGAGGCTGCGCACAATCAAGGCGCGCTGGTGGCCTTTGTATTCAACCCTACAGCTTTGGGTTTGCTCAAACCGCCAGGAGACTTCGACGTTGACATTGCGGTTGGCGATGGCCAACCCCTCGGTATTCCCCTTTCATTTGGCGGCCCCTATCTCGGCATCTTCACGGTCAAGGATAATTACGTCCGCAAATTGGCCGGTCGCCTGGTTGGTGAGACGGTTGATGAGGCTGGCGAACGAGCCTATGTCCTCACCCTCACCGCCCGCGAACAGCATATCCGCCGCGAGAAATCCACCTCCAATATCTGCACCAATCAGGGTTTGATGGTTCTGGCCGCGACGGTCTATCTCAGCTTGCTGGGCAAAGCAGGATTCAAACAAGTTGCCGATCTCTGCTATCAGAAAGCCCATTACGCTGCGGAACAGATCAGTAATATTGACGGTTACGAACTGGCCTTCCCGGACACACCCTTCTTCCACGAATTCGTGGTGACCACGCCGAAACCGGTCAGTATGATCAACACCCACCTGCAGGAACACTGGATTTTGGGCGGCTACGATCTCAGTCAGGATTACCCGGAAATGAAGAACAAGATGCTCATCGCCGTTACGGAAAAGATCTCCAAAGATGACATCGATGACCTTGTTGCCGTGCTCAAGGAGGCCGATCATGATTGAGCCTACCATCTACGAACTTTCCCAATCCGGCCGAAAAGGCGTCACCTTCCCCAAATCGGATGTCCCCCATTACGATCTGCCGGAAAATTTCACACGGGAATCCCTTCACTTCCCAGAACTCTCGGAACTGGATGTCACCCGCCATTTCACCCATCTCTCCCAATTGAACTATTCAATTGACGGCGGCTTTTATCCATTGGGGTCGTGCACGATGAAATACAACCCCAAGATCAATGAGGAGATGGCGCGCCTGCCTGGTCTGGCCAACACCCATCCTCTTCAGCCGCTCGAGACAATTCAGGGCGACCTTTACCTGATGTTCCAACTCCAGGAATGGCTGCAGGAACTCAGCGGCTTTCATCGGGTCACCCTTCAACCCTCCGCCGGCGCACAGGGTGAGCTGGTCGGTGCGTTGATTATCAAGAAATACCACCAGGTCAACAATGCTCCGTTGCGGACCAAGATCCTGATCCCCGATTCCGCCCATGGCACCAATCCCGCCACCTCTTCGATGAGTGGGTTCAATGTGGTCGCCCTGCCCTCGGATGAGCGCGGGAATGTCGATCTGGCAGCCCTTAAAGCCGAATGTGACGAAACCCTGGCCGGTCTGATGCTGACCAATCCCAACACTCTGGGCCTCTTCGACGAGAATGTCCTTGAAGTCATCCGCTTGGTGCACGAGGCTGGCGGCCTGGTCTATGGCGATGGCGCGAACCTGAATCCCCTGCTGGGTATTGTTCGCCCCGGCGACCTGGGGATTGACATCATGCACTTCAACCTGCACAAGACCTTCTCCACCCCGCATGGCGGTGGCGGTCCCGGCTCCGGCCCGGTTGGCGTTTCCGCGGAATTGGCGGAGTACCTCCCCGGCCCCATTGTGGACATCCTGGATGAAGGCGATGACGAAACCCCACCCTTCTTTGGGTTCTATACACCCAAACTGACCATTGGCCGCATGAAAGCCTTTTACGGCCATTTTGGCGTGCATATCCGGGCCTTTACCTATATCGCCATGTTAGGGGCGGCAGGACTGCGGGATGTCGCTGAGAAAGCCGTCCTGAACGCCAATTACCTGATGACCAAGGTTAAAGAAGACTACCACCTTCCCTACGACCGCACCTGCATGCACGAATTCGTGGTGGAAGGCGCCTGGGAGGATATCCCGGATATCCATGCGTTGGATATTGCCAAACGTCTGATGGATTATAAGTTCCATCCACCCACCAACTACTTCCCGCTGATCGTTCACGAAGCCCTGATGATCGAGCCGACTGAAACGGAAAGCATGCAATCACTGGATGCCTTTGCGGCTGCAATGAAGGCGATTGCCAGGGAAGCTCGTGAAGATCCATCGCTCCTGCAGACGGCGCCGCACAACACCCCCATCCGCCGCTGCGACGAAGTCAAAGCGGCCCGAGATTTGGTGTTCTGCTGCTGGATGCCGGAATAAGCGCTCAGTTTCAATAACGTGATAAAGGAGATACCGTAGGGTGTCTCCTTTTTTTGCGTCTGCAACACACTTATCATGCTTTCGTTTTTCGAGTAAATGGAATTAGACATTCACAGAAGAAAATTCATCCATAAAAGAACGATCAAATATATTTATCTGCCGCAAAATAAATATTAATATTATTTAATCCTATATTGATATTATTTATATTACAATTATAATTATGAAAGCATATTGTTTCCTTCTTAAATTAATTAGAGATAGGAATAAACATAATGGACACTCAGGATCGTATCGAACAGATTAAGGCTGAGCTCATTCAAAGGGAACGAGATGAACTGAAAGCCTACAACTACACCAACGATGAAATCCCCGAGGATTGTTACACATCGGACCAGATGTCAGGTGTCGCCGCTCCACCTCTTGAAAAAGCCATCCCGGAAGGAGCGATACTAATTGATTTGCCCGCCATCGCTGAAATTTCTTTGGGCGCCATGCCTCTGATTGAGGTTTTCAAGAAGCGCCGCAGCCACCGGGTATTCACCGAAGAGCACCTCTCGCTCGAGGAACTGGCTTTCCTCTGTTGGTCCGTGGCAGGCGTCCATGAAATTGGACCTAACAACATCTGGACGAAAAGGACCTCCCCTTCGGGCGGCGCTCGCCACCCCTTTGAGACCTATCTCGTCGTCCAGCGGGTTGAGGGACTTGAACCGGGGATTTACCGATATTCGGGTCTCCGCCACCAACTGGTGTTGGTGAAGACAGGCGGTGATTTCTGCCAATATCTGGCGGAGAATGCCATGCAGAATTTCGTCAAAGGCAGCGCCGTGGTCTTTATCTGGACGGTTGTTCCTTACCGCAATGAATGGCGTTACATTTTCACCTCTGCCAGAGAAATGGCGATGGATATCGGCCATTATTGCGAGAATTTATACCTCACGGCCGAGTCCATTGGCGCAGGGACCTGCGGTGTGGCCAGCTACGAGCAAGCCCTGCTGGATGCAATGCTTGAGGTGGATGGCAAAGACGAATTCACGATCTATATTGCCCCTGTGGGAAAAATCTCAGAACGAAAATCAGAAGAGGTCCTGGTGAACGCCTGACCCAATTAGGAGGAAGACATGGCAGCCATAGAAATTAGCAGGAGCAACGGAAATCCAAACCCACCGATGAAAATCACCCTCAAATCGGAAACTCTGGGTGAAGAGCGAAATATCTATATCCAATTACCTGAAGGTTATGATCGAACCCGGAAAGGATACCCGGTACTCTTCGTGCTGGATGGCGAGTGGCTGTTCGACATCGTCCGGGCCAACGTGCAATTTTACGCTGAAGTCGAGGTGATGGGGAATATCCTCCCGGAAATGATCGTCGTGGGGATCGAGAATGTGGACCGGGATCGGGATTACGTCCCAACCCCGGACACTAACGATCCGCCCATGTTCAAGACTGCCGGAAAGGCGGATCAGTTCGCAGATTTCCTTGCCCGGGAATTATTTCCTTATCTTGAACAAAATTATCGCGTCCTGCCGATCCGCACAGTTGTGGGATGGTCGTTCAGCGGCCTGTTTGCCCTGTATGCCGCCGTTCAGCATCAGGACCTGTTTGACACTTTTCTATGCTGCGGTCCGGCAATCTGGTGGGATGCCGAATTGGTCGTGAAACTCTTCATGGAGATCCCGATCCGGAAACAAAAGCGGGCCGTGATCACCTGCGGTTCGGATGAAAAAGGCGGTTCAGTTTACGAGTCCGTTCAAAGTCTTTTACATATCCTCGAAGCGGAAAAACCTGACAACTTCGAATATGAATACATTGAATTTGAGGGGGTTGGTCATAGCTGGAGCGTTCCTCAGGCTGTCGCCCAGGGCTTGCTCCACCTCTTCAAAGGCTATGTTCCCAAGGACGAGATAAAATCGCTTGAAGAATTGAAGGTATATTATGCTCAACTTTCCGAACATTGGGGATATGAAGTCATCCCGCCTGATTGGTTTTTACTTGACCTGATGAACGGGCTTTGGGCAACCGATAATCGGGAAGGCGCGCTGGAGGTGCTGGACATATTGCTCACCTATCACCCGGATTCCTCCCTGGTGCACTTTTACAGGGGGAAATTCCTGTCATTGACCGACCGAATCCCAGAAGCCATCGCATCCTTCAATGAAGCCATTCAGGTGGAAATGGCTCACCCGGTGCCGAATTATGTCTACTTACGAAGCTACCAGAAAAAGTTAAGTGACATCTCTCAGAAATAACAAATTATCCAAAGAAAAACCTGCCTGTTTCACCAGGCAGGTTTCTTAATTAAAATTCTTCTGATCGGAAACGGATCAGTCTTTCAGGATCAAGCTCACCGGGCAGTGGTCGGAGCCCATAATGTCATCGTGGATGACAACATCCTCAACCTGATCCATGAGGCTCTCAGAAACCAGATAATAATCCAAACGCCAGCCGACATTCCTGGCGCGGGCATTCATCCGGTAAGTCCACCAGGTATAACCTACCGTTTCGGGATACAACTGCCGGTAAGCATCCACAAAACCATGCTCCAGGTATTTATCAATCCAGACCCGTTCCTCGGGCAGGAAGCCGGTGTTCTTCTCATTCGATTTTGGATTGGCCAGGTCAATTTCGTTATGGGCGGTGTTGAAGTCGCCGGTGATGATGATCTTTTTTCCGTCCTGATGCAGACCGTCACAAATTTTCAATAATTCATCATAGAATTCCAGCTTATATGGCACCCGGGCATTTTCCTGGCCGCCATTGGGGAAATAAATATTGTAGAGATAAATGTCATCGCACTGCGATCGGATCACCCGGCCCTCAATGTCGAATTTTTCCAGGCCAAATCCTTTTTCAATGCCATCCGGCGGATTTTTGTAAAACATCGCTGTTCCGCTGTAACCTTTGCGTTCAGCCGGATTCCAGACGGCCTTATAACCAGCCAAAGTCGCTTCCTCGTCGCTGAGTTGATCCCGCTGGACTTTGATCTCCTGCAAACAGAGCACATCCGGGTCCACCTCAGGCACCCAGTCCAGTGCATTTTTCTTCAGAACGGCTCGAAACCCGTTGACATTCCATGTCGTAATTTTCACGATGGCACCTTTCACTTCCCATAGAGCCTATGGTAAACTTGGTAGTTGAATTTACATCCGTTACTCGGTAACGATAAGTTGATTTTACTCAGCCCTGACCAAATTATAAAGGCTGAATGAAAATTATGAAGACATTTCTCATGAAAAATCCCACCCGTCGCTCCTTTGTCCTTCTGGTTGTCCTCCTTTTGCTCGCTGTCTCGTCAACCTATTCCGTTAATGCTCTCCCTGAGGCACAGGAAGGGGATCCCGTCTATATCGTCCAATCCGGCGACACCCTCAGTTCGATTGCCGTACGTTTCGGGGTGGATGCGGATGAGATCCAGACCGCCAATGGGATAACCGACGCAAACACCCTCGCTATCGGCCAACAACTGATCATACCCGGGTTAGAAGGGGTTTCCGGAGTGCTGACCACTGAGGTTGTTCCTTTCGGGGCAACCTTTGATTCAATCCTGAGGGAATACCAACTCGATGCCGCAGCGCTGATCAAGGTCAACAAGCTCACCAGCCGATCAGAAGCCATCGCCGGCGTGGACCTCATTATTGCTGTAAATGATGAAGACGCCCTAGCACCGCGCGCCGCCATTTCAACGGGAGAAACGCTGCTTGAGGCCGCCATTCAGACCGGCAACTCACCCTGGCTATTGTCAGATCAAAATCAGCTTGATGGCAGTTGGGACCTGTTACCCGGGGACGTCATCTATGGGGCTGCCCAGGAAAACCCTGTGAGCGACGGCACCCTTTCCATGGCCACCATAACCGTGAACCCCCTGCCTGTGCGTCAGGGAGAAGCGCTCGAAGTCGGTATCAGTGGTGTTCCGGGAACGACCTATTCCGGCTCCTTCAATGGCGAGCCGCTGAGTTTCTTCTCCGATGACGGCGCTCAATATTACAGTTTTCATGGCATCCATGCCCAGGCGGAGACCGGTATCTATCCCCTGACCATCACAGCCACCTCCGCAGATGGAACAACGCAGACTTTTGAGCAATTGGTGATCCTGGAAGATGTCAACTACGGTAATCAAAATGTATATGTCACCACCGGATTGGATTCCGAAGAAATCGCCTATGAAGAGCAATTCCTCGAAGAAGCCCTCAGCACCCCCTCACCCATGCGTTATTGGGATGGCATCTTCCGCTATCCTGTCGATGAACCCTGTCTGAGTAGTGGATATGGTGCGGACAGAGACTACAATGATGGCCAACTATATTATTACCACACCGGCCAGGATTTCACCGTCTGCGCTCAAAACCTGAATATCTATGCCCCGGCAGCCGGTGTTGTGATCGTCGCCGAAGAACTGCCCGTTAAAGGCAATGCGATTTTCATTGACCACGGTTGGGGTGTTTATTCCGGTTTTGCCCACCTCTCGTCCTTCAACGTTCAGGTCGGAGATTACGTTGAAGCCGGGGATATCATCGGTCAAATCGGCAACACGGGCCGTTCGGCAGGCCCTCACCTGCACTTTGAGATCAATATCGGCGACGTTCCGGTCAACCCCCTGACCTGGTTCAGCGAGTTGTTCCCTTAAACAAAACAAGCACAATCAATGTGCTTGTATCGTTCAATGCGCTGGGAGGGAGTCGAACCCTCACGCCTTTCGGCACGTGGCCCTCAACCACGCCTGTCTGCCAGTTCCAGCACCAGCGCTTGAGCAGAATAATTATATCTAAGTTGATTTGGTTGTCAAGCAATTATCAAATTTTATGAAGGAGCATGAAATGACCATTGTTTTAGATGCTATGGGGAGCGATGATCGGCCCGATCCCGAAGTTCAGGCCGCTATTACCATCTCAAATGAGCTGAATGAAAAAGTATTTCTGGTCGGTCCGGAAGAGATCTTGACCCAAAAATTGTCAGCCTTGCCTGGCGATCATTCCAGGGTTCAGATCGTTCATGCGCCCGAAGCTCTGGATATGAGCGACCATATCGTCGAAGCCCGCGCCAAGAAGCAAAACTCAATGCGGGTTGGGATGGAATTGGTAAAAGCCGGAGAAGCGGACGCCTTCGTCACAGCCGGCAATACCGGCATGGCGATGTATTATGCCAAGAAAGTATTCGGCGATATCAAAGGCGTCATTCGCCCCTGCCTTTGCGCCGTTTTCCCGGTGAAGGATGGCAAAGCCGTGGTGCTGGATATCGGTGCCAATGCGGAATGCCGGCCGGATTTCCTTGTGCAGTTCGCCACCATGGGGAATATCTATGCCAGGACGATGCTTGGCAAAGCCAACCCCAGAATTGGTCTGGTATCCAATGGCGAAGAAGAGGGCAAAGGTAACGACCTCGTCCGGGAGACGTTCCCGCTGCTGGAGGCAAGTCCCTTGAATTTCGTAGGCAATATTGAAGGCAAGGAGCTTTTCGGCGGCAAGGTGGATGTGGCTGTCACCGATGGCTTCACTGGAAATGTCATTCTAAAATCGACCGAAGCGGTCGCCAAATTGATCATTGATGTGCTCAAGGAAGAATTGATGGGTTCCTTCCGGACCAAAATCGGTGCGGCGCTCGCCAAACCGGCGTTCAGCGGTATCAAGAAAATGCTCGACCCGGCGGAAACCGGAGCCGCTCCCCTGCTGGGGATTGATGCCCTCGTCTTCGTTGGACACGGCCGCTCAGATGCCCGCGCAATGGTCAGCGCCGTCCGCGCTGCCAAACAAGCTGTTGATAATAATCTGCTGGGCGAACTTCGCCGGGCAATTTCAGAGAGTATTACAGAGGAATAAGAGGAAAAGGTATGAAACTCGTTCGGAATGACAAATTAATCAAACGCAATAAAACCATTGGCAATGTCGCTTCGATCACAGGCATTGGCATTCTGGTCTTTGGCCTGATCATGAGCTTCAACGCCAACGCCGTAAAAACCCTGATCTCATTTATCGCGTTGATCGTTGGTTTTATTATTGCCCAGCTCAGCACATACTTCGTCACCCGCTTCAGCCGCGAGCCGCGCTTTGACGAAGTAATTTCTGATAACCTTTCAAAACTAAACGACGATTACACCTTCTATGTCTATAGCACACCGGTCCCAATGGTGCTTGTGGGACCTGCTGCCATTTGGATCCCCATTTCCACCTTTGCTGGCGGAGAGATTTCCTATAACAAGAAGTGGACGCAGCACGGTGTGAAATTCATGCGCAAATTGTTTGGGCAGGAGAACATCGGAAAGCCCGAGTTGGATATCGATACGAATATTGCTGAATTAACCAAATTCCTCAAAAAAGAAATGCCGGAATTTCAGAATTTTCCAATCAAAGGGATATTGGTTGCAATGAATCCCGAAGCAAAGATCGGCGAGATCAGCGATGCCCCCCATCTGCTCGTGGAACCCGGCGCATTACGCCGGACAATCCGCAAGTACGATCGTAAAGACGAAGGAGCGTTTCAATCCGCTTCCATGATCAATATCAATCGAGCTTTAGGTGGAGATTAATTACTGAAAACGCTGTTTTATTCCAATTCGGCGTATTTCCGGAGGGCTTTGATCTCATCCGGCTTGAGGTAACGGAAATTACCGGGCTGTAACTTGCCGAGGTCAATCGGCCCAATCCTTACACGACGGATCTGGCGAACGGGCATACCAATGCGGGCACCCATTCGCCGGATCTGTCTGTTTTTACCCTCGCGAAGGATCACTTTCAACCAGGCCCCATTCTTGGTCATCTTAATCACTTCGATCTCGGCAGGCAAGGTCCGATAGCCATCTTCCAGCACAATCCCACGCCGCAAAATGGCAAGCTGTTCGTCATCCGGCCGGCGGGTAACCCTCACTTCATATTCCTTGTCATGTTCATAACGCGGGTGCGTCAGGCGGTTGGCCAGCTCACCGTCATTGGTCAACAGAACCAGACCTTCGCTGTCGAAATCCAAACGACCGACAGGGTAAAGATGGCGTTCATCTTTCACGATATCAAAAATCGTCGGGCGGGGATCATCACCCGCGTCCAGCGACAACATATTCTTGGGTTTATGCAGCGCGATGTAGACCTTCTTTTCGGCCTTGGTCAAAGGGACGCCATCCAACCGGATCTCATCTACGGAAGGATCAGCCTTTGCGCCAAGCGTGATTTTCTTGCCATTAACGGTGACACGTCCCGCCTCAATCAAAACTTCACAGCCGCGCCGGGAACCGTATCCTGCTCTCGATAATATTTTTTGCACACGTTCTTCAGTCATTATGTTTTTAATAATTCCTTTGCCTCGACAGCAGCCTGGCTCTCTTCCAATGCCTCAAAATCAATGAACGGTAGGGCGTCCAGGGTTTCCAGCCCAAAGTATTGAAGGAAATCCGCCGAGGTTCCATAAAAAATTGGCCGTCCGGCGGTTTCAGCCCGACCCATTTCCTCAATTAGTCCTTTTGCCAATAAAGTTCTCATCACGCCATCGCTGTTCACGCCGCGGATCACATCCACTTCCGGACGGGTGATCGGCTGCTTATAGGCGATGATCGCCAACGCTTCCAGCGCGGCCTGAGAAAGGGTGCTGGTGGCTTCCAGACCAAGGAAATCCTCAATTATGTGGCTCATTTCCGGGGCTGTCATCAACTGCACCCTGCTCTTAACCCACATCAGCCGAAGGCCATGACCATGCTCTTTATAATGGGCATCGAGGGCGTGCAGCGTTTTCTCCACCTCAGATTCGCTCAATTCAAGCGCTTTGGCGATTTGACCAACGCTGGTCAACCCGGATGAGACAAAAAGCAGCGCTTCAACTTGTCCAAATGAGTCCATCATTGGTTTAACCTGTTCCGTCATATCCATTCTTTCCTTCAAATGATGAGGTAAGTGATTATACACTAATATTACCGCGCCAGATAAGCCGCTGTCTGGTAAAATTGGCAGGTAAAAGAAATATGTCCAATTTTTAAAAATCAGGAGCAAACAAATGCGCATTCTGGTAACAGGCGCAGCCGGTTTTCTCGGTTCTCATCTGACAGATCGTCTGATCGCGGAAGGTCATGATGTCATCGGGATGGATAACTTCATCACAGGCAACGAGGAAAACCTGGCCCACCTAGCAGGAAACCCCCACTTTAGCTTTATTCGGCATGATGTGTCGGACTTCATCTTCGCCCCCGGCAAGATTGATTATGTTCTTCACTTTGCCTCACCTGCCAGCCCAAATCCAACCTCACCACTGGGCTATCCCAATTTACCCATCCAAACCATGAAAGCCGGTGCCTTAGGCACCCATAACTCCCTCGGGATTGCCCGCAAGCATCAGGCCAAGTTCCTGTTGGCTTCCACCAGCGAAATTTACGGCGACCCTCTCGAACACCCTCAAAAGGAAACTTATTGGGGCAATGTGGATCCCATCGGCACCCGTTCAGTATATGATGAAGCCAAGCGTTTCGCCGAAGCCCTGACCATGGCCTACCACCGCTTCCATGAAATTGACACTCACATCGTACGGATCTTCAATACTTATGGTCCCCGGATGCGCCTCGATGACGGGCGGGCTATCCCCAATTTTATCCAGCAGGCTCTGCTGAGCGAGCCGCTCACCATTTATGGCGATGGGCTGCAAACCCGCAGCTTTTGTTTCGTAGAAGACCTGATCGAAGGCATCTATCGCCTGATGCAAACCGATTTCCATGAACCGGTCAATATCGGCAATCCCGTCGAGAACACCATCAAGGAATCCGCTGAATTGGTCAATGAGATCGTCAACAACCCTGCAGGCACCGTTGTGAAAATGGCCAAACGGTTGGGTAATGACCCCCAACGCCGCCAGCCCGACATCTCCCGCGCTCGGGAACTTCTCGGCTGGGAACCTAAAGTCAACTTCCGGGAAGGCCTGGAGCGGACCATTCCTTATTTCCAGCAGAAAATGGGGCTATGAGCTTCGTCACCAACAAACAGGAGCGAATTCGATTCCTGAAGTTCGCCTTTGTCGGGGTAACTGGGACCATCGTCGATTTTGGATTGATGAACCTCCTGCGCCTTGCTTTCAACATCCCCTTGATCTGGGCTCAGGCGATTTCGTTCACAGTGGCCGTTTTTAACAATTTTCTGTGGAACCGATTCTGGACCTACCCGGATTCAAGGTCCAAGGCAGCTCACCGGCAACTGATCCAGTTCTTCCTGATCAATCTGGTTGGCATCGCTGTCCGCACTCCCCTGATCACGTGGCTGGATAAGGTCCTCCTGGGAATGCTCGATCGCAGCGCGCTCACTCTTCCACTTGAGAATTTCGTCATCAGCCAGAACCTGGCATTAGCTTGCTCGGTGGGCGTCATTATGCTTTGGAATTTCTTCGCCAATCGTTATTGGACCTATTCCGATGTACCTGTTGGCGCGGAGGTCAACGGCTCTCGAAAAAATCCCACCAATACCACAGGAGAAGAAAACTAATCCCATGCGAGTAGTTTCAGGCTGCGCCAAAGGCATCACCCTCGCCAGCGTTCCTGGCAAATCCACCCGGCCGATCACGGATCGGGTCAAGGAAGCGCTGTTTAATATCCTGAGCAACCGGGTCATGGACACCACCTGGCTGGACCTATTCGGCGGTACCGGTGCAGTCGGCATCGAAGCACTCTCGCGGGATGCCGAATCCGTGGTATTCATTGAGATCAATTTCCAGGCTTATAAAACCATCCTGCAAAATCTGAAGACTACCGACCTGGCGGATTACGCAACTGTACGCAAGATGGACGCGTTCACCTATCTCAATGGGACACCCGATCAGGCCTTTGATGTCATCTATAACGCCCCTCCCCAATATCAGGGGATCTGGCGTAAAGCAATGCAGACGTTGGATGAAAACCCGAGCTGGCTGGCTGAATCCGGATGGATCATCACCCAAATTCATCCCAAGGAATATCAGGAAAACTTAACCTATACGAATTTTGAGGAATTTGACCAGCGAAAATATGGGGATACACTTCTGGTCTTTTACCGGCGCAGGTCAGTTGAATAACATCACCAATCGGCCGTCATCATAGTGATACTGCCCGATGATCAATGGATCGCCATTGTTATGCGTACTGACCCTCGGTAGCAGTTCGACTAAATCCTCCACCAACGGCAATTGAGGCAATTCATCCAAATCAACCCACTCCAGGCTGCCTTCCTCAGAAGCCCTCAATTCTCCGCCAGGATAAAGTCCCTTGAAAATGAAAATCGCAATCCCGTGCAATGCATCCACTTCGACCATCACCTG
>CAYUSC010000001.1:0-12985 GCA_964447265.1 uncultured Candidatus Brevefilum sp. | reverse complement strand
TGACGGGCATTAATCACTCCTTGTGAAGAGAAAAAAGCCCGTGAAGTTTCCTCCACGGGCTTTTGATTTCAAAATTTTAGGTCAGGAACATGGGCACGCCCATGAAATCTTTGACCTTGGGTTTGTAATTCTCTTTATCGTAGTAGGCTTCAACATCAACGATTTTCTTACCGGCCAAAACCGTCTCAACCGGAACGCAGGTATATTTACCGCCCTGCAGGCCAACCAGTTTGCCGTATTCACCCTTCTGGATCAGCTTCATAGCCATCGTGCCATAAGCCATGGCAACCATCCGGTCCAGTGAATCTGGGGCGCCGGAGCGCATGATGTATCCAAATTTCTGATACATAATATGCTGGCCTGTCAGTTTCTTGACCTGCTCGGCAACCATTTCGCCAATGCCGCCCAGTTTACGATGGCCATAGGCATCCATCGGGCCGGTCTCAATAATCTCGCCACCCTCGAAGGTCGCACCTTCGGAAATGGTCAAAATGGCGTAGTTCGAAGGATTATTGCGTTTATCTTCCAGAAGGAAGTTTGCAAGCTTTTCCATATTAAAGGGCACTTCGGAAATGACAGCCCGGTCCACATAAGCCAGGAAAGCACTTATCAGGCTGGTTTCACCCGAGTTGCGGCCGAAGAGCTCAAAAACACCGATCCGTTCATGGGAACCAATCGAAGTGCGCAGGTTGGTGATCCCTTCAATCGAGCGAGTCACTGCCGTGGAAAAACCAATGCAGTAATCGGTGCCATTCACGTCGTTATCCATGGTCTTGGGGATCGCAACGATCGGGAAACCTTCTTTATTCAAACGAACGCTGTAGCTCAGGGTGTCATCGCCACCAATTGAGACCAGCGCATCAATTCCGAGATGATCCAGGACCCGCATCACATGATCGGTATAGTCCATGGTTCCTTTATCGTCAACAGGTTTTCCCAGACCTGATTCCTTCAGGAAGCCGGGGATATCATCCGGACGCACCTTTTGGGGATTTGTCCGGGAAGTGTGCAGGAATGTTCCACCATAGCGGTCAATCCGGCGCACGTCGTTACGCTGTAAATGCTGGATGTAGTAATCATGAGTGGAAGGCTCATCCAGGTCATAATTCAATAAGCCGCCCCAGCCCCGGCGGATCCCGAAAACTTCGTAATCGGCATCCAGGCCATTCAGGACAACCTCTTTCATTGCCGGGTTCAAACCGGGGACATCACCGCCGCCAGTCAAAACGCCAATTCGTTTCTTCATCTACTTTTCTCCTTCAAATGAATAAAAATAATGGATTCTTGATAAAAATGATTAAAAAATCATCATTCTGGCCCAAATCCATCAAAGTATAGCATAATTTCGGGTCGGTTTTTCGTGTTTTAATATTTTGTTAAATCACTATATGCCATATTAGGCGTTTTCAAAGCCCACCAGCGGACCAGGGACATCCCAACCGCTGCCAAAATGGGCAATCCAATAATCCAGCCTTTGAATGCCACATTCCCAGCAAAAACACTCGGAATTTCAGCCGTAAACCAGGGGATCACACAAACCGCAAGAAGGATCAGCCAGGATACCACCCTACCCAACAAGCCCCATTTTTCTGACCAATATCTGAAAACAAAGAAAAGGGCGGGAAGCGTCAGGAGGAGTGTGTTGCCGGCATTTTCAACCTGGAACAGAAAGGCAATGTTGATAATTGCCAGGAAATACCAGGCATTGTTTTTTACCGTTGGTCTCAGAGAGGCAATCCAAATTACAAGCAGGTAAATCCCGAAAAAGCCATGAAGCGCGATCGAAAGATAATTCGAAATTCCTGGCAGCAAGCCTGCCAGATCCATCAATGGTGTGTGAATCCAGCTAAAATCCGAATAGTTACGCAGCAAAACAGCCAGCCAACTCAACGGCCAGGACCGTAAAACGATCAGCGAGATAACCCACAGGAAAGCCAGACCCGAGAAATAAGCAACCAATACAGACCAGCGCTTATGGAAGAGGCTCCAAACTATAAAGAGGATCAGGATCAGAAAAGTGCTTTGAACCGAGGCAAACGTCAAGGCCAGAAGGAAACCTGCCAGGGTGTCTTTACCTTGCAGGATGGCATAAATGCCTGAAAGAATCAACAACAGAATGATGGGAATCAGGCTTCCCTTCAATACTAATTGAAGAGCTGGCAGCCATCCCATCAGCAGAATTATTATGGCGATTTTTTCGACGGAACTGGTTTTCCATTGCGATAATTTTAGAAGCATGAAACCGCTCGCAGCCAGGCTCAGGCCCAGCAAGGAAACCCAAATTGTCCGGGCGATTTCATACGGCAGTAGGCTGAGGGGGAGGCTAAAAACCAGATTGAGAAATGGAGCGTCAAATTCAGCAGCTCCGGGAAGCCTCCCACGAAAATCCACATCATTAAGGGTTGTCCGGGCCAACTGGATAACCTGATCATCATAAGGGTCGATACCTTCCAAAAGCCAGGAACGTCCGGCCGCCCAGGGGATCACAAATTGATCCTCGTAGGAGATCTGTTTCATCGCCCAATGGCCCAGCAAAGCCAAACCGGTCACAATGACCAGCGCCAGCACGACAATCAAATATTGTGAATAGTAAATCTTGCGATATCTTGTTTTTTCCATAGTCATTCCGAAAAGATTCTACCAGTCAGGTTGAAACTGGTCAATTAACAAGTATATGGCTTACTTCGCTAAAATTGTTAATCAAAAATAAATAACTATCGCTTAGAATGGCAGCAATGACCCCCATCCGAATGAGGATCAAACTCTGACCTTGACAAGGAATGAAGGTCTGCCGTATACCTTATGGATGTGGGTTTTTCATTTCCTTAATACTCTATTCATTAGGGAGCATTTATGATTTCAGTTCAAAATTTGACAAAAGATTATGGGTTGCACCGCGCCATAGACCATTTGAACTTCACCGCCGAAAAAGGTGAAGTTCTCGGTTTTCTTGGCCCAAACGGCGCCGGCAAGACGACCACCATGCGAATCCTCACCGGTTTCATGCCCCCGACTTCGGGCACGGCAACCATCGATGGCCTTGATGTCATGGAAGATTCTCTCAAAGTCCGGCAGAAAGTCGGGTACCTCCCCGAAACGGTCCCGTTATATGAAGATATGCGGGTCAGGGACTATCTGAAATTCATGGGACAGTTACACCAGGTCCCTGATATTGACGACCGGGTGGATGAAGTATTGGTTCTGGTAGGCATGGATGAGCGGGCGAAAAGCCTGATCAAGAACCTCTCCAAAGGGATGCGTCAGCGCGTTGGCCTGGGCCAGGCCCTGCTGCACCGACCCGAAGTCCTCATTCTGGATGAGCCGACCATCGGCCTGGACCCGAAACAAATTAAAGAGGTCAGAACCCTCATCAAGGATATCGGTAAAGAGCGAACGGTCATGCTCTCCACCCACATCCTCTCCGAAGCCCAGCAGATCTGCGACCGGGTGATCATTATCAACAAAGGTCAAATTGTCGCGGAAGATGCCCCCGAAAATTTACAGAACCGGCTCTCCTCCATGCGGACAGTTTATGTCATGGTTAAGGAGAACGCTGAAAAGGCTGCCTCCTTAATCCGCGATATCCCCGGAATTTTGTCGGTTAAAGTTTCAGAAAATGGTCAAATTCAATTTGAAAATGTCCGTGACATAGATCCCCGCGCGACGGTTGCCAAAGCCCTGGTTGGCGGCGGCTTTGATCTATTGGAACTCACGCCTGAAAAGGTGAATCTTGAAGACATCTTCCTTGAACTGACCGGTGATTCCTCCAAAGAATTTGAACAATCCACCTCGGATAATTCAAGTTCAGATGAAAGTGAAGCGTAATCATGCGAAATATTTGGACGATTACAAAGAAAGAATACGCCAGCTTCTTCCATAGCCCCATCGCTTATGTGGTCGGATTTGTGGTCTTTTTGGTGATGGGTATCTACTTCACCTACAGCCTTAATTATGGGATTACTTACGATTATGTCCCTGAATACACTTATATCCTGGATATCTTAATCTTCCCCCTGATCTTCCTGGCCATTCCAATCCTGACCATGAAAACCTTATCCGAGGAAAACAAATCGGGTACTCTGGAACTTCTGCTGACGGCGCCGGTCCGGGATTATGAACTTGTCGTTGGTAAATGGCTGGGAACTTTCCTGTTCTTCCTGACTCTCATCCTGATCACCTGGTTCTATCCCCTGGTGCTGAATTTCATGGTGGATCCCGGAATTGATCAATCGAAAGTGGTCGCTAATTACATTGGTGTGACCCTGATGGCTTCTTCGATGACAGCCATCGGTATTTATTTTTCCTCGCTGTTCAAAAACACGATTGCCGCCCTGGTTGCCTCTTTGGGCGCGCTGCTGGTTTTGTGGCTGGTTTCAGCACCCGCTCAATTCCTTTCAGGCACCGCAGCGGATATCTTCACCAATCTCAGCATCACTCAACATTATTACAACAGCTTCAGATCCGGCATGATTGATCTTCTGGATATTTCATACTACGTCAGTCTGACCGTTTTAGCCCTTTTCCTCGGCACCCGGTCCATCGAATCAAAAAGGTGGCGCTAAATGTTCAATAAAATTAAAAAATACGCTCCTATTGGCCTGGTCGTTGGATTGATCGCCGCTGCAGCCGCCCTCATCATGCGAATTTCAGCGGGGCAGTTCACCCTCGCGGTTAAGATCCTGATTGGCGTCGCAGTACTGGGCATGGTCTCGTTCGTTGCACTCGATCCTCAATCCATTTTGGACTCCTTCAAGGGTCGCCGGGCAAAATACAGCAGCAATGCCACAATCCTCACCTTAGCCGTTATCGGCATTCTGATCATTGTCAACATGTTCATTTATAACAACGATGTCTCCTGGGATCTCACGGAAGATAAGGAGAACACGCTTTCGGAAGAGAGCCTGACAATCTTGCAGAATCTGGAAATACCGGTCTATGCCCAGGCATTCTACAGTTCCAGCACCGACACTGAATCCGCCGATACTTTGCTGAACAACTTCAAACGCAATTCAAATGGTATGTTTGACTACGAATTCATAGATCCTTATCAAGATCCGGTTCTGGCGAACCAGGCGGGTATCACCAAAGATGGGACAACCGTCCTGACTGCCAACGAAACAACCGAACAACTAACCTACCTTTCCGAAGAAAATTTGCTGAACAACATCATCAAACTGCAAAACCCTGAAACGACGGTTGTCTATGTTCTCACGGGTCATGGCGAGGATGATTTCTTCACCTCAGGTGACTTTTCGATGACCACTCTGGCATCCGCCCTGGAAGCGAAGAATTATGTGATTGAGACCTTGAACCTGGTAGCCACCCCGGCTGTTCCCGATGATGCAAAGGCGATCATCATTGCTGCACCGCAGATTATGCTGGAAGAATCCGAAGTAGCATTAATTGCTGAATACCTCGATAATGGCGGTTCGCTGATCCTCTTCTCCGAGCCACCTTTCCTGACCTCAGCCGATCTTACTCAGGAAGATCCGCTTTGGACCTACCTGCAGGATTCCTGGGGTATCGTCATGGCCGATAACCTGGTGATCGATCTATCCATCGATCCAGTCGAGTTCGCCGTCGCCAATCAATATGGCGACCACGCGATCACAGATGAAAGTCTCAGCTACATCACCTTCTTCCCGACCTCCCACTCCGTGAGTTATGAGTCCGTGGATGGCATCACAGAGACGGACCTGATCCTGACCTCAAGCCAATCCTGGGCTGAATCGGACATCGAAGCTATCCTGAATGGCGAAGTTGCTTATGATGACGTTTCCGATACGCTTGGCCCAATCAACCTGGCATCCGCCCTAGAAAACACCGAAACCGGTGCTCGCGTGGTTGTCGTTGGTGATTCGGATTTCGCCTCGGACTCCTATATCTACATGTATGGCAACCAGGACCTGGCAGTCAACATGGTGGATTGGGCCTCCGCGAACGAGAACCTGATCAGCCTGACCACCTCGGAAGCCACCACCCGTATCCTGGTACCCCCGACCAAAGCAGTCCAGATCATCATCATTCTGGTGGGGCTGGTCGGATTACCACTGCTCATCGCAGCGACCGGGATCATCATCGGCATTAGAAGAAAACGCAACGGATAAAAATGAAGAAAACAACCTGGATCGCTTTAGGGGCATTTGCCCTGGTATTGATCGCTTTCCTGGTTTCCCAGAATATCGAGTCGGCACCGGTTGAGACACCGGTGCCGACTGAAGAGCCTTCGCTCCGAGAACTGGATGACCAGGAGATCGCTGAAATCGACTACACCGACACCACCGGCGTCACCATCGTGCTGCAAAAGATCGAAGATCTGGTCTGGGCCTCGCCCACCGATCCTGAAGCCCAAATTACCGCTGGAAACATCGAACAGCTCTTGTCCTATTTCTCGGGGCTGAGCATTCTAAGCACCCTGCCTTTCGACACTGCTCTGGAAGATGTTGGACTGGTTGAGCCGGTCTACACAATTACATTTGTCATGGAAGATGGATCAACCTATCGCTTGGATGTCGGCGAACCCACTGCCATGAGCGACGGTTATTACACCTGGGTTGATGAAAGTGAGATCGTCGTCCTTCCGGTTTCGACCATGGAATACATCCCAACATTCATGTATATCATCACGACTCCGCCTACTGCAACACCCGATCCGGAAACGACAATCACCGTCACGCCGACGCCTTAAAAATTATGACGTTCATCCTGAATATTTAGGAGAATTCTTCGCAAGTTGTTGATTTTTTATCTAAAAAAGAGTATTCTCAAGTCTACGGTGACAACAAACCCCTTGTAATAGCACGCATATGCCTATTGCATCCATTTAGGGCCTGTTTAACGTTGCTGGTCCTTAAATCTAGAAGGATCCTATGGGTACAAAGACAAAGAATACCTCCAAAACAAACGGCGGTCGGAAATTTTCTCCCATCGCCCGCTTAATTCAACTCGGTCGAAAAAAATCTTTTGTAACGATCAACGACATTCTTGAATTCTTCCCCGATGCCGAACAGGACGTCGAACAACTTGAGGAGGCTTTTTCCGCGTTAATCAGCGCCGGCATTCCTTATATTGAGGATGCCGACCTTCTTGTCGATCCTTCTGATGAAGAATTGAAAAAAGCAGCGCAGGAAGGTGAAGAAGAGGAAGAAGAACCAAAGCCGGCTGATGATCTGGCCAATATTGACACGGATGACACAATTGGCCTTTACCTAAAAGAGGTCAGCCGGGTCCCCCTCCTGACAGCCACCGAAGAAGTTGAGCTGGCTCAGCGGATCGAAAGCGGTCGGATGGCCAGAGAAGAATTGGCCCGTGGAAATGTCTCCAATCGCCGCCGGATCGAATTGCGCCGGCTGATTGAAGATGGCTGGTCCGCCAGGGAACATCTGATCACGGCCAATTCCCGTTTGGTCATCTCCGTCGCCAAGAAATATATGGGCCGCGGGGTTCCTTTCCTTGATCTGATCCAGGAAGGCAATATCGGCCTCATCCGGGCGACCAAAAAGTTCGAATATCGCCGTGGCCATAAATTCAGCACCTATGCCACCTGGTGGATCCGGCAAGCCGTCACCCGCGCCATCGCCGATCAGGGGCGCACCATTCGCGTCCCGGTCCACATGGGTGACCAGATCAACAAACTCCTCCGGATTCAGCACCAGTTGACCCAGCGGTTGGGTCGCGAACCCACTGTTGAAGAGCTGGCCGAGACGCTCGAAGTGCCGCCAAAAAAGGTCGAGAACATGATCCAGGTGGCTCGGCGACCGCTCTCTCTTGAAACGCCAACCGACGACGAGGAAGATTCGATGCTGGGTGACTTCATTGAAGATGATGAAGCACCGCCACCGGATGACACGGCCACCTATAACCTCCTTAAGGAACATCTAGGCACCGTTCTGGATTCGTTGCCCCCCCGTGAGGTCCGCATTCTGCAATTGCGCTATGGCCTTCTGGATGGACAGGCTTACACCCTCGAAGAAGTTGGGCGTAAAATGGGCGTCACCCGGGAACGTGTCCGCCAGATCGAAGCGCAAGCTCTCAGCAGATTACGCCATCCATCAATAAAGCGGCGTTTGAGGGACTATCTTGGAGAGTAAGTAATCCGGTTTATATTCGGTAAAATCAACCGCCTCGGGTGTCCTGAGGCGGTTTTTTATCCGCTATCTTGACCCTAATCCCATTCCAGCGTATTATTGGTTTTAGTAGAATGGGGCAGGAAGTTATTATTTAAGGTGTATGGACCAATATGGACGAAAATCTAGATTCAACATCCAGGGATCAAAAACCGAATAACCATTCCGACGCTGATCAAAAGCGGATTGATAGTATTCCCCTTTGGCTGCAAGGCATCTCTGAAAATGCTGCCGGATCGCACGAACCCGATGACGGCGAATGGCAAAAAGAGCAGACCTTTGTTGCGAATCAGGAGACGGGTCCGACACTGATCGAATTAACTGAAATTGATGCAGAAGAGGATAGCGGTTACGAACCAGCGATGGTTGAAGAATCATATCCCGAAGAAACAAAAGCGCCCCTACCCAATTGGATCGAGGAATCCGTAGAAAACAACGATGACGACCAGACTATGGATATCTCGCTGGGACATAATTATGATTCAGAGGATGAATTCGATGAAATCACTGAAGAAATCGTCGTTGAAGAAAACCCTGAACCGACCATCGTTGAACCCCTTGAGAATGAAATCGTTCGTCCAGCCCAACCATTAGCTGATACCGATTTGGCCCCCTGGGAAAAAGCAGCGCATTCCATTCCTCAAAACGAAATTGGGGCTGAAATTGCTGATGCCGTGCCACCGGAAGATAATGCTGAGCTTGCGCCCTGGGAGAAGACTTCGGAAATCATCCCTCCGGAAGAAACCGAACCAGAAATTGCTGAAACCAGCCAAATTGACTCGGACACGGACCAAGCTCCCTGGGAACAAGTTTCAGGGTTTATTCAAATTGAAGATATAAAAGCGGAAATCGAAGAACCGGCCAATGATGAAATTCTCGCCGAGAACGAGGAAATCCCCGATTGGCTCCGCGAGATGATCGCTGCCGATGAAAAGCAGCAAAAGGAAGCCGATGAAATAAGGCGTTTATCGCGATCGGATGAACCCACCCAACCCATTGTTGTGTCATCATTATCAGATCGAATTGAGCAACCGCCAGCCAAAACCTTCGTTGAAGAACCTGACGTTGAAGTTTCTGAAATTACACCGGAAGATATCCACCACGATGAAAGCAGTCGGCCAGCGGTTATGCCAACCGCCCGGCTCAGCCGGCTGTTCGGTGAACCGGTCCAGGAAGATGCGCCTGCTGGTGAACCGGAAGAGCCCGAATTGCCCAGTTTGAACGATTTGGACCTTAAACTGGAAAGGGACTTCTCTGCCGATTACGATGGCTCCGGTTTTCAACCCATCCAATTCGATCCCCCGGTCATGGACGAACAAAACGCCAGCGAAGATGTGGAGGATAATGAAGGCGAGCCTCCTCAAAGTGAAATACCGGAAACGCCAACTGAATTCGTCCTCGAGGATTGGAGAACGGAAAGCCCTTATCAGGAGGAAGAACCTGCCGCTTCAATTGAGCCATATGAGGAGCCAGAACCGCCGGAACACCTTCAAGAAACGAAATCCGAACAATCACTGGATGGAGAGATCCCCCCTTCACTGATCGAGGCCAAACAGATCCTTGAACAGGGTGAAGTCAAGGAAGCGTTGACTGTGATCAAATCCTATATCAACCAATCCCAATATCTCGACGAGATCAAGGATTGGCTGCTCACAGCTAACACCAAATTTGAGAAAAACAAAGCCGGATTATGGGAAGCATTGGGAGATATTTCTTCTCACCAGGGAGATTACTCCGGTGCGCTCAGTTCCTATGCGAAGGCAATTGAATTTTTAGAGTTATCGAGGAAAAACCAAAATGAAGTTGGTTAAAGTTTACACAACTGCCGGAGATCTGGAAGCGGAATTTATTAAAGGTTTTCTCCACGGGCAGGGTATTGAAGCCATTATTTCACAGGAGAGCGTTGCCCGAACCCTCGGCTTAACCGTTGGTCGCTTGGGTGAAGTGAAAGTCCTGGTTCCGGAAGAAAAAGCTGCTGAAGCTCTAGAACTGCTGAAAGCGATGGAAGCCGGAGAATTTGAAGATTCTGAATTTCCGGAACAGCCTGACGAGGAATAATTCAGCCATAGGGGAAGAATTAAAATACGTTCCAGTCTATGACGTCAAACCTGGTGAAATTTCTGCGTTAATTATCAATTTTCTGGAAGCGCGCGAGATTGATGCAGAAATTATCGTTAATCGGGTTGCGCCAAGGATCAAATCACTCCAGATCATGGTACCAAAAACGCATTATGAAGAAGCCAAAGCCATCATGCACGAATGGGAAATTGGTGGATTTGAGAACACAGAATACCCGGATGGCGGCCTTTATATGGAACGGGATGAGCTTGGTGATACCGAAGATCTGGGGGGTTATTTCACTTGACGTGGATATGCGATAACGGTATAATCTTCTGGCTCAAAATGGCATAATCGAGAAATATTTTAAGGAGTGTAAGATGACACCTCTTCCAAAACGCAAAGTCTCCTCGGGTCGCCGAGATCGCCGTCGGGCGCATGATGCCCTGAAGGCGCGCAATGTTGTCAATTGCCCCAACTGTGGAGAACCCCGCCTGCCCCATCGTGTCTGCCCCAATTGTGGACACTATCAGGGTCGCGAAGTCGTCGAAGTTGAAACCAACGACTAAGAGAATAAACCTATCTTTGGAATAAAAATCGGGAACCGATCAGGTTCCCGTTTTTTATTTTCCGGAGCCGTTTTGAACGGCTAATCCCCTAAATCCTCATCAAAATCCAAATCTTCCTCATCATCATCCAGCGAAAGCGGTGTCAGCGAATAGGCCGCGTAAAGATGCAACAGACGCCGGGGCAAAGAACCGGCTATTTTTGCGCCTTTTTCATCGTGTTCCACAGACCGGACCTGTCCCTTTTCATGGAAAATGGAGATCAACTTTCCCTCGCTGTAAGGAATTTGAACTTCCACCTCAATATAGGTTTCATAGAGCGCATCCTCAATGGCGACCAACAGATCATCCAGCCCGAAACCTGTAACTGCGGATATCGGGTAGGTATGGGGGAAGGAGTCCAGGGTTTGGGCTGCCATCTCCGGATCATTCAGCAAATCCACTTTATTGAATGCCGTGATCACCGGGATATCTCCAGCGCCGATATCCACCAGAGTTTCCTGAACGGATTTCGCCTGCGCGCTCGCATTGGGATGGGTGATATCCACAACATGCAGGAGGACATCCGCCTCAGTAATCTCTTCAAGAGTCGCCCTGAAAGCCGCCACAAGTTCCGTCGGCAGCTTTTGGATGAAGCCAACTGTATCAGTGAAAAGTACCGCCTGGCCTCCGGCCAGTTCCACCCGGCGAGTAGTCGGGTCGAGAGTGGCAAAGAGCTGATCGGCGACATAAACATCCGATTTTGACAATCTGTTGAGCAAGGTAGATTTACCCGCGTTGGTGTAACCCACGAGAGCAACAACCGGCACTTTGGTCTTCTTCCGACGTTCGCGATAGCGCATCCGGTGTGCCCGAACCTTCTCCAGTTCACCTTTCAGATACTCAATCCGGGTGGTGATCAACCGGCGATCCACCTCCAACTGGGTTTCACCAGGCCCGCGTAAGCCCACGCCGCCCACACTACCCGTTCTACCTGCACCGCCGCCTGCCTGACGGGCAAGATGCGTCCAGGCTCGCGTCAGCCTTGGCAGCCGATATTCGTACTGGGCGAGTTCCACCTGTAAACGCCCTTCGCTGGTTTCGGCATGCTGGGCAAAGATGTCCAGGATCAGTGCAGTCCTGTCAATCACCCGGATGGATTCTCCCATGGCGCTTTCCAGCTCACGCTGGTGGCGGGGCGATAGCTCATTATCAAAAATAACCATATCCGCGCCTAATTCACCGGCCAGGATTTTCACTTCCTCAACTTTACCCTTACCGATGAATGTCTTGGAATTGGGGATATCGAGGTTTTGGGTTTCCAATCCCACCACCTCAACGCCAGCCGTATCGGCGAGCAATTCCAGCTCTTCCAATGAATCCTCAAGCGAAAGCAGTTCTTCTTTTCGGCGCAAATTCACACCGATCAGCAGGGCTTTCTCCTTTGGTTTCTCTGTATCCACCATGGTTATCTTTGTCATGTAAGGCTTATTTTTCCTTTTCCATCCAGATCCGCATCCGGTCCATCGCTTCCGTCAGTTTATCCATCGGCGTGACCAATGAGATCCGAATATAACCCGCTCCCGATGGGCCGTAGACGTCACCGGGGGTGACGCTCACACCAGCCTCCCGGAGGAGCGCATCAGAAAACGCATAGCTGTCTTCCCAGGGCTCCGGTAATTTCGCCCAGACATAGATCGATGCTTTGGGAACTTCCAGTGTGAAACCGAGATCCAGGAAGGTTGAGACAACCACATCCCGCCGATCCTGATAGACCTTGTTGCGGGTTTCAATCCAGGATTGATCGCCCAGGATCGCGGCTTCTGCTGCCATCATAATCGGGACGAAAAGCGATGAATCCAGTTGGCTCTTGTAAATCCGCAGCAAGCGGATAATCTCCGGATTTCCCATGGCCATTCCCACCCGCCAGCCGGCCATATTATAGGTTTTTGAAAGCGAGTTGAATTCCACGGCCACTTCCTTGGCACCGGGAACCTGCAGGATGCTGGGAGCCTTGTAATTTCCAAAGCAGATATCGATATAGGGTGCGTCATGGGCAACAACAATCTGATGCTTTTTTGCAAATGCCACCACTTTTTCAAAGAATTCATACGGTGCAACCGCACCAGTGGGGTTATTGGGGTAGTTCAACCACATCAATTTCGCCCTGTCAGCCACTTCGTCCGGGATAGCATCCAGATCCGGCAGGAAGTCATTCTCCGCCAGCAGGGGCATATTATAGGTTTCCGCCTGGGC